>QMOO01000006.1 GCA_003648245.1 Caldisericota bacterium | reverse complement strand
TATTTTCTTCCTTTATCTTCTCAGGGATAAGAAACCAGAGACTCTGAGTTTCAAACACTCTTTCAGGAAGACCGAGCGGCACTTCTCCTAAAAGATTATTTGTAAAGTGTTGCCTTTTCTGATAACCAATTATTCTTGATGTGACCTCTACCTCTCCAAAGAAAATTTTTATGCCGTGTTCTGTTTTTTCTTCGTAAACATTTTTTATATTTACACTGCTTATTTCAAGAGATTGCGTGTAGTAGGGAACTTCCATAGGTTTTAATGTTATCTCTCTTGTGTTTAAATCAATGTTGGTTACAATAAACGATTCACCTTCATGATAATAGACTGCACCTGGATGAGCTTCTGAGAATGCTCTCCAGGAATCGAGAATTTCTAAAAGATTCCCATCCTCTGTAATCAAACTAAACTCGTCTTCATCAAAATTCCTTAGTGATACAAATCTGTGGGGCATAGATTCTATAGGTATGAATTTTCCCCTTATCTCTTTCAATCTTTTATCCTCTTTCAATTTATTCACAACTTCATTTAATCTTGGTCCAAATACATTTCTATCTCTTTCTGTTATTGGAATTTCAAAGGATGCACAAAGTATATGTTTCTTTAGGATTATTTCGTTTTCATCGTCTATAACAAGTCTTTCCACAGGTTTTTCAAGCACATCCTCCGGGTGTTTAATTATGTATTCATTTAAGGGGTCCTTTTCTGCAACAAGTATTGTATAGCCAGGTTTTCTTCTTCCAGCTCTTCCGCTCTCCTGAAGAAAAGAAGAGATAGTTCCCGGATAACCAGATATAACTGCCACATCAAGGTCTCCTATGTCTATTCCAAGCTCCAAGGCATTTGTGGATACAACAAGAAGAATTTCTCCTGTGGAGAGTTTTCTTTCTATCTCTCTCCTTGTTTCCTTTGAATACCCGGCTCTATAAGGTGCTATTTTGTTTCTGTATTCTTCCGGCAGTCTATTTAAAAGGTATCTATACATCAATTCAACACCTTTTCTTGATCTCATAAAGCATATTCCCCTGAATCCATTTTTTACTATCTCTTCAAGTATCCAGAGTGTTTCTGTGTATGTAGACCTCTCTTCCACAGGCTTAATAAAGATGTAGGTTTTTTTCTGTTTCTCAGATTCATTGGCAGTAATAATTTCCACATTCTCTCTCAGCAATTTATGAAAAAATTCATCGGGATTTGAAACAGTTGCAGATGAAAAAATGAAATTTACCTTTCTACCATAAAAAGAGAAGACCCTTTTCATCCTTCTTATTAAGGATGAAACATTTGAACCAAAGATTCCACTGTAAAGGTGGGCTTCGTCGAAAACTACAAATGAGGTGCGGGATAAGAATAAATTCCATGACGTATGATAGGGAAGAATAGAATAGTGTATCATCTCGGGATTTGTAAGAATTACCTGAGAAGTTCTTCTTAGAATCCTTCTTTTTGGTACAGGTGTGTCACCATCATAGATTCCAAATTTTACATTTTCTGAATACCTTTTCAGCTGTCTTTCCTGATCCCTTGTGAGAGCCTTTGTGGGATAGACATATATGGCTTTTTCTCCCTTCTCTAAAAACTCAATTATGGGAAGATGGAAGGAGAGAGTCTTACCAGATGCAGTTGGCGAGACTATGGCAACATTTTTTCTCTCCTTTATAGCCTGATAGACTCTTTTCTGATATGGATATAATCTTTCAATGCCAATGCTTAAAAGCTTCTCTCTGAGATTCTCTGGAAGAAAGGAAATATCAATCCACTTTCCATTGGCAAATGGATAAGTAACAACACTGGTTATGTTCTTTTTATAAGACTTAGAAGATTTTAATATTTGAAGTAGTGGAAGAAAATCCATTATTTGCCCTTCACCCACTTCCAGAGAATCAAATTAAACAAAGGGAGCACTACGGCTGATGCAGTCATCTGATAGAAATCATTTACAAATATCTTTGGAAATTTAAGATATGCCGGGAATAAAAATATTCCTAAATAGACTACTCCACTTACCCATATTGCCAGTACGCCACTTATAAAGAAGTGGACTCTCTTTGACCTTAAGAAGGCATAGACGAGCACAGATAGGAATATAGCAATGATGAAGCCAAGAAGGGATGCAATCAGGGGTATTGGTTTACCAAGAATCCCTAAGGTTAAATTTATTGGGTTTTCTGCATTCTGGAATATAAAGGAAAATATTATTACCACAAAAAAGAGGATAAAGATTAAGATTCTTCCTATAATTAAGGATAGAGAATAATTTCTTGCTGTATCAAGGTCAAACAGTTCATACATTATAAGAATTGTAAGTAAGAGCAAAGAGAATAGATAGATGGGGGTGTATCTAAAGTATAATCTCCCGAGAAGCACAGCGCTTCCGCTTTGTGTTGCAAGCTGAAGTAATGCCATTATTCCACCTGTATAAATATAGAAAAAAGTGAGTGATACCCTTCTTCTAAATCTTAAGGCAAGCAATGCAAAAAATTCGAAGATCAATCCGATTAATGCAGGTTGCCAAAGATCCGCAAATGGTCTCATTTAATCCTCCTTTAATTTTTTTTCGATAAATTTTAATTTATCGATAGAGAGATTTGAAATAATTCTCGTTTCCTTTAAAAGTTTTATAAAGCATTCAAGGGCTTCCTTCTCCTCCATTCCGAGTTCTTCTGCTATCTCTTTGAGATTCTTTTCTCCGTCAACTTTACCATAGAATCTACTACATTTATCTCTTCCTCCACCAAAACCAAGTATGGATAAGGCATCCCTAACAGGTTGGGGAGTTCTTCTCGGAATGATTGTAGATATATCAAGTTCTTCTCTTTCAGTTTTTGTAAGCAATCCAAGAGATAGAAGTGCATAGATTGCCTTAACTGTTTTGAATTCTGAGAGGGGCGATTCTTTTATAGCCTTGCTTATTGGTCTCTTATCCCTGAAGAGATTTAGCACAATCCATTCATCAGATGAGAGTTTAAATTCCTTTGTTGGTGGACGTGGGTTAGTTTCAAGAAGTGTTGATGTGGGCGGAATCTTTTTGTACAGTTCCTTTGTCTCATCACTTCTTCTTATGGCTTCAAGAAGAAGTGATTCCATGGAAATTTTTATATTTTCCTCTATGTCAAGTTCCTTTGCTTCAAAATTGAAGTTTCCGTCCTCAAGGGAGAGGATGGAGAATAATGCTTCCTCACCCTTTTTAGAGTTAAATTTTGCATCAACTATTTTCCCTTTAACGATGTATACTTCACCGTTGAAATTTTCCCCCCTCGATACTCCATAAATCTTTAGTATTCCACTCTTATTGCTAAAAGTTAAAAGATTTAAAACCTCTGTAAGAGGAAAATCTTTAATGTTACCTTCAATTCCCATCTCTCCTCCTGAAAGCAAACTTCATATATATCTTTAGCTACTATATTCCTCAACAATCTTTTCTATTTCTGGCTTGAAGTTTATAATGTTGGATAAAAATCTTACGAGGACAAAGGAAAGAAATAGAAGGGAGAATCCAAAAATTATTGGTGATAGATTCGGGTCTTTAATACCCAGCATTGGTCCAAGTTTAATTCCAACATATGCCCCTGCGAGCATAAAAATTATTGGGAGTATGTATATGATAAAGGTGACTGATAGGTATTTTTTTGATGGCACATTTACTATAACAAGATCTCCCTCCTTCGCATTTATGAGGTTTTTTGCCTCAATCTTTCTCTCTCTCTGTGATGATAGAAGACAATGACCTTTTAAAGAGCAGGTCTCACAATATTTCCCTCCAACCTCTACAATAGAAAGAGCACCTTCAGTTTTTAGAACTTTTCCAACCTCTTTCATTCCTTTTTTCCTCTCAAACCCCGGGAGGGGGTGCGATTAGATGAGCTTGAACCTGCTCCATAGCAGGTGGGATTCGCCTCTATAACCTTCCATCCCGGAAACAGTTATAGATTAAGAATCCCTTTTATCTCGGTGTTGGCCCAACCCATCCAGATCGACACAACCCTTCCCAGGGTCAACTTAATTTTATCAAACCCCCAGCTACTCTTCAAGGTTATCTCTATCCTCTACTATCTTTGATTCTTCGAGGAGTTTCTTTGCAGTTTCAAAGTCAAGTTCATTAACATATAGTTCTCTTGGACCAGTGCTTCCAAGATAGGGATTATCAAACATGTCTGACCTTTTTATTACTACCGGTATTCCCTGTTCCTCAAGGAATTTCTCTATTAATTCTGCTGTAAATAATGAATCCACTGTAACCAATTTTTTTAATTTCATATGTAATTTATCCCTATAAGTTTTTTCGCTTTCTCAATTGTTTCCTTTGCTACCTTTCTTGCCTTCTCTGTTCCAGAGTTTATTATATCCCACAAAAGTTTCTTGTTGTTCTCAAACTTTACCCTTCTATCTCTTAAGGGTTCAAGTTTTTTGTATATTCTATCTGCAAGCTCTTTTTTACACTGAACACAACCCCTCTTTCCTGATTCACACTCTTTTCTAATGGTATGGGTAGTTTCTGGAAATAGAATTTTATAGTATGAGAAGACAGAACATATATCAGGATGTCCGGGATCTCCTTTTCTTATTTTTTCCGGGTCTGTAACCATCTTTATTATCTTTGATTCTATCTCTTCTTTTTTATCACTTAAATTTATCTGGTTTCCAAGGGACTTACTCATCTTTCTTCCGTCGATTCCTTTTATCATGGGTGTTTCTGTTAAAAGTGGTTGTGGTTCAGGGAACAAA
Source organism: Caldisericota bacterium (assembly GCA_003648245.1). Next base: position 14,131 of record QMOO01000006.1, on the reverse strand, counting down.
TCTCCGTATAGATAGTTAAATCTTCTTGCTATCTCTCGTGTTAATTCAAGGTGAGGTAGCTGATCTTTGCCTACAGGTACAAGCTCACCTTTTACTATCAGTATGTCCGCAGCCTGAAGAACAGGATAGCCGAGAAGCCCATACCCTACATTCTCCTTTAAATTGAGATCTCTAACCATCTCCTTTACTGTTGGATTTCTCTCAAGCCATGGCATTGGAACTATCATTGAAAAGAGAAGGTGGAGTGTGGGAATTTCAGGCAGACCAGATTGAACATACAAAACAGATTTTTCCGGATCAAGTCCAGCAGATAACCAATCCATAACCACCTCTTCAAGATTTGATTTAATCTCCTCTGTGTGTTCGCACTTTGTTGTTAAGGAGTGGTAGTCAGCAATGAAGAAGTAGCAGTCGTATTTTTCTTGAATGCTGACCCAGTTTTTGAGTGCTCCAAGATAGTTCCCAAGGTGAAGTTTTCCAGTTGGTCTCATTCCAGATACTACTCTTTTCATTATTCCTCCCTTTTCCTAAGTTGTGGAAATAGAATAACTTCCCTTATGGAGTCTTTTCCAGTTACTATCATAACGAGTCTGTCGATTCCTATTCCAAGCCCTGCAGTGGGAGGCATACCATGTTCAAGTGCCTCTATATAATCTGCATCAAAGAAGTGCGCCTCTTCATCTCCCTTTGCCTTTTCCTTAGCCTGTGCAAGGAATCTCTCCTTTTGATCAACGGGATCGTTTAATTCTGAGAAGGCATTTGCTATCTCCATACCTCCCACAAAGACCTCAAATCTCTCAACCCAATCCGGGTCATCCTTTTTTCTCTTTGCAAGAGGAGACATTTCAACGGGAAAGTCATATATTATTGTGGGCTGGATGAGATTACTTTCAACCCTTTCTTTAAATATCTCGTCAACGATGTTTTTAAAGTTTGGTTTTCTCGTTAACTCTATTCCTTCCTTCTTGAGATATGAAAGTGCAAAGTCAATGTCTTTAAATTTCTCTATATTTTCTCCTGTTGCTTTTTCAAACAGTTCTCTGTAGGTGAGTCTCTTCCATGGAGGAGAGAAGTCTATCTTTTCTCCTTTAAATTCACATACATAATCTCCCTTTATTCTCTTTACAGTCTCTGATATTACCTTCTCTGTGAGGTCCATCATATCTTTGTAGTCTGCATAAGCCCAGTATAGCTCAAGCATTGTGAACTCTGGATTGTGAACAGTTGATATTCCCTCGTTTCTGAAGTTTCTGTTTATCTCAAATATCCTTTCAAGCCTCCAACTATGAGCCTTTTTAAGTAAAGCTCTGGTGCAATCCTTAAATACAGGTTCATGTCAAGGGCATTGTGGTATGTTGCAAATGGTTTTGCAGTTGCTCCTCCAGGGATTTGCTGAAGCATCGGAGTTTCAACCTCAATGAAATTGAAAGACTCAAGAATCTCTCTCATAGTTTTAATAAGCCTGCTTCTTGTTATAAATATCTCTTTGACTTCAGGATTTGCTATGAGATCAAGGTATCTCTTTCTATACCTTACCTCCACATCTTTTATTCCATGATACTTTTCAGGTAAAGGTCTAATAGATTTTGATAGTAGAATAAGTTTCTTTACATTTATTGTTATTTCACCTGTATGGGTTTTAAATACCTCTCCTTCCACTCCAATGAAATCCCCAGGATCAACGAACTTTTTAAAGAATTTGTAGCTTTCCTCTCCTACATTATCAAACTTTATGTATATTTGAAGCGTACCCGAGAAGTCTCTTATGGTGGAGAAACTTGCTTTACCATGCAGTCTCTTGGATATTACTCTACCTGCGGCTCTTACGGTTTTTCCTTCAAGAGAAGAATAATTATCCTTTATCTCTTTTAGAGAATGAGTTCTTTCAAATTTTGTCTTATATGGGTCTTCACCCAGATTTCTTAATTCTTCAAGTTTTTTTAATCTGATTTCTCTCTCTTCCATTTTACTTCTCTATTGCAAGAATTCTTATAAGAATTTCTCCTCTGGGAATCTTCACTTTAACCACATTTCCCGGCTTCTTTCCAAGTAATGCCTCTCCTATTGGGGACTTATTGGAGACCATTCCTTTTTCAGGATCTGCTTCTACACTACTTACAATCATAATGTCCTTTATCTCACGTGTTTTTCTCTTCAAATCCTTTATCTCAACTCTCACTTTGCTTCCCATTCCAACCTGTAATCTTGAAAGGTTCTCTGTGTCAATTACGACTGCTTTGGACAAAAGATCTTCCAGCTCAAGTATTCTCCCCTCTACAAAAGCCTGCTCCCTCTTTGCCTCTTCGTATTCAGGATTTTCCGCAAGCTCTCCAAAGGATTGAACTGCTGCACTCAGTCTTTCACTCACCTGAGGCCTCTTCACATTTCTTAGAAATTCCAGCTCTTCCTCAAGTCTCTTTAATCCTTCCTTTGTTACATAAACTTTATCTCTTTTAGGTGTTATTACCTTATCCTTTTTTGTTTCCATTCTTCCTCCTTAAAGTTCTATTATATTGGGTTTTATGTTCAGTTTATCTATTAAATCATAGTAATCCTTCTCAGTCAACTCTTCAGGTTTCTTACCTGTATATGCGCATATAACTGCTTCCATAACATTGGTGCCAAAGGTTCTTCCGTCAAACTCAGGTGTAGTGGTTACAAGAAGTTTTACTCTCCTCTTTCTAAGAAACTCTCTATCCTCAAGGGTAGTAGTATTTGTAAACACAATTTTCCCTGTTAGATCTTCAGGCATATGCTTCTTTATGTACAAGAAATCCCCTGCAATTACATCTGCCCATTTGTAGTATTTTTCATATTTTGGTTCTACCTTTTCCTGAGATTCTCCTGTTGGATAAAGCCATTTGTAAGGGAGCCTTCTTGCTATGGGCACTATTATAGATGCAAGAAGGAGAAAGGAGGAGTGTGTGTAGATTGGAACAGGAATTCCTAAGGAAAACATCAGGTCACCAAATAAAACTTTACACCCTGCCTCTAAAAAACCCTCAGCCATTCCATATCTACTTACTCCTGAAGCAACCAGCACTTTTGTTCCCTCTTTAATAAGTCCCTTCTCTTTTATGTAAAAAACTGCCTTTTTTTCTAATGTATCCTTAAGCCATTGTCCATCACATATAGGAGTTTTTTTAACATCTTTTATCATATTCTCAACACTTTTAAGGGTTGTCCTTTTTTTGCCCACACTTATGTATAAATCTGCCCCACCAAGCCCAAGGGCATCCACCTTTCCGTCAAGCTCTTTAAAAAGACTTACAAATTTTTCAATATCTCCGTCAGTTCCAATTCTCTCAATGCTAAATTTTTCACCAAGTATTTCAACCTCAACCTTTTTATCTCTTTTTGAAGAACCAAGACTTATGCTTACCACCCTCTTCATCCTTCACCTCTTATATCCATATTTTGAATTTCTCCACAAGGGAGATGAGTTCTTTTATAGATTTTACTCCATTTAAGATTTTATTCAACCTGTTTATACCTGAATATCCCTTTAAATATTTTGGAACATGCAGTTTCATCTGGATCAGTGCATAATTCTCATCAAAATTCTCTAAAAGGAGACCTGCGTGTAACTTAATCATTTCTATTTTCTCACCGAGGGATATCTTTTCTGGTATTTTATGATTGTATAGATAATAAGTAATTTCTCTGAATATCCATGGGTTTCCAATTGCTGCTCTTCCAACCATAACTCCATCACATCCAGTTTCTTTAATCATTCTTTCTGCATCAAGGTAATTTTTGATGTCTCCGCTTCCAATTACAGGAATTTTCACGCTTTCCTTTAAAAGTCTTATTTCTTCCCACTCTGCTCTACCTGAAAACCCCATGTCTACTGTTCTCGGGTGAAGAGTTATCATGCTTACTCCTTCCTCTTCGAGAAGTTTTCCTACCTCAATAAAATTTTTATTTCTTTTATTAACACCTGACCTTATTTTGGCACTTACAGGCACTGAAGCATTTTTTATGACAATTCTTATAATTCTTCTTAGCTTCTTTAAATCGGATAAAAGGGCACTTCCGCTACCACTTTCAAAAACCTTTCTTGATGGGCATCCAAGATTTATATCTATTAAGTCAAAGAAATCAGAGGATATCTTTGCTGCCTTTCCCATTATTTCCTCATCACTTCCAAATATCTGAATGGCAATTGGCTTTGTATCTCTAATGATTTTAAAATCTATTCCTTTGCTTACTATCTTATAGGAGGATACCATCCCTGTAAAAACTATTCCTGCACCCATCTTACTGCACAGGTTTAGAAAGGCCGGGTCATTGAAACGATGAAGGGGTGCTAAGAATATGTTAGATTTGGTTGTTAAGTTTCCTATCTTCATCTATTTCTGTCATAAACAATCTTTAAACCCTCAAGGGTTAAGAATCTATCGTATAAAAACTCTCTTCTTATAAGAGGTGTTACAAGGTGTGCCACACCACCGGTTACCACAATCTTTATTTTTCCAAGTTTCTTTTCTATCTCCTCAGCAATTCTTTCCACCATACCTCCCCACCCATAAAGAATTCCTGATCTTATAGCATTAACTGTGTCTCTTCCAATAACTGATGGTGGGATTGAAAGTTCAACTTTCGGTAGTTTTGCAGTTCTTAGAAAGAGTCCTTCAAGGGATGTGAGAACACCAGGTGCAATTGCCCCACCGATGAAGACACCGTCTTTATTTATCACATCAAATGTGGTGGCAGTACCAAAATCAACTACAATTGTCGATGTTTTTGTTTTATTAAAGGCAGCTACACTTCCCACGACTCTATCCATTCCAATTTCTTTTGGATTCTCTATGTCAATCTTTATTCCTAAGTCAAGGTCAAGATCTACAAAGATGGGTTTTATATGGAAAGTCTTTTCAATACATCTTTCAAATATAGGATCCAGAGGTGGCACAACAGAGGATATTATTACACCCTTTATATCTTCTGGCTTTAATTTCTCAAAAAATAAAAGGCTTAGAATATCGAGGGCATACTCATCAGATGTTCTTGCTGTTCTTGATGCAAGACGCCAGTTCTTTAAAAGTTCTTTACCTTTAAAGACACCAAGTAAAATGTTTGTGTTTCCTATATCAATTGTAAGTACCATTTGATCCTCCTTTTCTTTTATTCAATGGAATTTTATCATAAAGATTCTCTTTTGATATAATAAAAGCATGAAGAGTAAAATTTTAGCTCTGATGCTGATAATGATACTTATGATCCCTCTCTATTCGTGTGCTGGGGGAAAAGGTAAATTGGTTTCTGTACCATCCTTTGTTGGTATGAAGATAAGGGATGCTGAGAAACTTGCTGAGGAGAAAGGTTTACTTATAAAAGTCGTTGGTACAGAATTCTCCAAAGAATTTCCAATAGATTACATAGTTACACAGGAACCAAACCCTCATGTTCTTGTAAAAGAGGGTAGGATTATAAATGTTACTATAAGTAATGGACCCCCAAAGGTTGAAGTTCCAGATTTTATAGGGATGGATTTTGGGGATGCACAGGAATTAATCTATGAAAAGAGGCTTGTAATTGGAAAAATTGAAGAAGTTTCTGATCCCAATGTGAAAGTCGGAATAATCCTTGAGCAGGAACCATCCCCAAAGACACTTGTTGAGGAGGGAACTCCCATCAACCTTAAAATTTCAAAAGGTGTTCTTGGTCAGGTGCCATCAGTTATAGGTCTCTCCCTTGAAGAGGCAAAGAGTCAGGTTATAACAAGTGGATACACCATAGGAAAGGTTGTGGAGAAAAGAAACCCTGCCTATCCGTCAGGAATTGTGTGGAATCAGGATCCTGCACCTCTTACTTATGCATCTTCTGGTTCGTCCGTTGATTTAGTGGTGAATCCATGAAGATAGCACCTTCAATACTTGCATCCAGTTTCGTTAATTTAAAGAAAGACATTGAACTTCTGGAGAGATCTGGAGCTGACATTGTACATCTTGATATAATGGACGGTCATTTTGTGCCAAACATCTCCTTTGGATTTCCCATAGTAAAGGCTGTAAGAGATTTAACCTCTTTGCCTCTTGATGCCCATCTTATGATTGAGAATCCAGAAAAATTTATAGATAGATTTATTGACTCAGGAGTTGATATGATATCTGTTCATATAGAGGGAAATTATCACATAAACAGGATTTTAAATACTATAAAGAAAAATGGAGTGAAAGCAGGAATTGCTATAAATCCCGGGACTCCCCTTAGTTTCCTTGAAGAGGTTCTTAGTATTGTGGATTTTGTTCTTGTTATGAGCGTAAATCCTGGCTTTTCGGGACAGAAATTTATAGACTCATCTATTGAAAAAATCAGAAAGTTATGTAAAATTAGAAAAAAGGAAAATTTTAGTTTCGAGATAGAGGTGGATGGCGGATTAAATTTTGAAATAGCAAAGGTTCTTAAAGAAATGGGAATTGATATTCTTGTGTTTGGAAGTTTTATCTTTAAAGATATAGAAAAGGCATTAGAAGAGTTGAGGAAAATAAAATGAGAGAAGAAAAGATTACTCTTACACTGCCCAGTGAACTCCTTGAGGCAGTAGAAAAAAAAGCAAAGAGAAAGAGAAAGAAAAGAGATGAGTTTCTAAAAGAAGTCATTGCCTTCTATATTGCCCTGGAGGACAGGAAGACACGCATCAAAAAAGAACTCATAAAGGGATATAAGGAATCATCAGAGGCCAGTATGCTCTTATCCAGAGAATTTTTTGAAATTGAACAGGAAATCTTTAAGGACATATTCAAGTATCTCAAATGAGTAAAAAAAAAGTCAAATCAAGAGAGGGGACGTTTATTTAGTGGATCTTTCTCCTTCAAAAGGTTCTGAGCAGAGTGGTATAAGACCTGTTCTTGTAATACAGAATGATATAGGAAATAAATATTCACCAACAGTGATAGTTGCAGCCATAACATCAAAGGAAGTCAAAGAGCTGTATCCCATTGTTATAAAGGTAGAAAAAAACGAGGGAGGATTGGATAAAGATAGTTTCATACTTCTCAATCAGATTAGAACCATTGATAAGAAGAGGCTCTTAAAGAAAATAGGAAAACTCAAGAAATCAACCATGGTGAAGGTAGACATAGCTCTTAAATTCTCCCTGGGGCTTATTAAGATATGAGTTCGAAATTTAAAGCGTGGGTCTATATTAAAAATCTATTCTACAATGATAGGCTTGTTAAGAAACCATCTCACTGGGGAGAGATAGGACCGCTTATTGAAGGTGAAGAACTCCTTACAAAACTTCTGTGGGAAAGTTATGTTCCAGGATCAAACGCAAGAGAATCTCTCATAATTGCCGGTGCCCAGGCTTTAGAAAATAGAGGGTTTGATGTTTCAGAAATAGAGGAACTCCTTCCAGATGGATTGAAGTTTCTTGAAGAGAATGACATAGGTGAATTGATCTCTGTTACATCAAAAATATTCAGCTTAATCCCCAATTTAAAAAAGAATAAGGATCATCCCTACAATAGTTTTATTCACCCGATGAACTGGAGGGAAATTGAGGAGTCTTTTCCAAAGATTAATGTAAAATCTCCCCTCTCTTTAAAAGAGAAGATAGAAGGCGGAATCTATGGATTGATCTCTGGTGGAAGTTTCGGAACAAAGATTGAGGGATATCCTTATTGGGAGATAGAGAGTACATACAAAGATTTCTCCTTTTATCTTGATAATGAGGTAGATACAACCAACGATGATATTACCTATGAGTTAAATTTACTCATTGAATTTTTAGAAAAAGGAAGAAAGATTACAAGTGAAGACATAGCGTTGGGCTGGGTGAAAAGAATACCTTTTGGCTGGAGTGCAGAACTTATTGCCCTTATGAATATAAAAAGAGGCATAATGCCTCCCCTTTCGGGTCAATTTAGTAATCCCTACAATGAGTGGATAGGTGGAGCAATGAGGGGAAATATGCCTGGACTTTTATCTCCAGGAAACCCTTACAAGGCTTCCTGGCTTTCGTATATGGACGGTGTAGTTTCCCATGATAAAAATGGAGTTTATGGAGAGATGTTTGTAGCCATTCTCACATCTCTTGCCTTTGCTAATGATAATATAGAAAAATTAATAGAAAATTCTATTGAATTTATACCAGAAAGAAGTGAATTAAGGAATGTTCTTGAAACTACATATGAGACCTGTAAGGAAAAAGACGACTGGAAGGAGGTAAGGGAGTGGATATATAAAAGGTTTGAAAGATATAATTGGGTCCATCTCTATCCTAACATTGCCATTGTACTCATGGGACTTATGTTTGGGAAAGGTGATTTTTTAAATACAGTGGAGATAATTTCAAGGAGTGGTTTTGATGTTGATTGTAATCTCGGTGAAGCATTAGGAATTCTTGGTGTTTTAGACCCTGAATCTATCCCTTTGAAGTGGAAAGAAGCGTTAAAAGATGTTATAAATACATATATGAGAGGAAGAAGTCAGTTTAAAATAGGAGAGATAGTCAATATGGTCAGGAAAGGGGCAGATTTATGATTTTTGTTGTGGGAAGCATCAATGTAGATTTAGTTGTATACTCTGAGAGATTCCCGGAGGAGGGAGAAACCCTTGTGGGAAAAAACTTCTTTATGAATCAGGGAGGCAAGGGAGCCAATCAGGCAGTTTCCTCTAAAAAAGCAGGTGGTGATGTTCTATTTTTAGGAAAAGTAGGAGATGATTACTTTGGTGAATTTGTTGAAGGAGAGATTAAGAAGTTTTCTGTGGAATCTAACCTTAAGAAGGTGAAAGATGTTTCCACAGGTATTGCTCTTATAAATGTGGATAGGGAGGGAAAAAATAAGATTGTTATAATACCCGGCGCAAATGCACTGGTGGGAGATAGAGAGGTAGAGATTTTAAAGAGAGAGTTTAAAAAAGGTGATTTTCTTCTTTTACAGGGAGAGATACCTATTGAAGCAAATGTTAAGTTATCACAGATAGCACATGAAAAAGGGGGAGTTGTTATATTCGATCCTACTCCTGTTGATGAAAGTTTGTTAAGGGTAATTCCTTACTGTACAATAGTTACACCCAATGAGGTGGAGGTTAGGAGACTTACAGGAAACAATGAAGTTGTGGATGGTGCGAAGAGACTTTTAGATTATGGTGCAGAGAGTGTAATTGTAAAGATGGGTGAGAGAGGGGGATTCTATATAAATAGAGAGGAGAGGTTTTTCTTCCCTTCCTTTAATGTTAATCCAGTTGATACCACAGGAGCAGGTGATACATTCAACGGATCACTAGCATCTGCTCTGTTTCTGGGAATGAATATAAGAGACGCTATAAAATATGCATCCGCTGCTTCTGCTATTTCTGTTACAAGAAAGGGTGCAGCTACATCATCTCCACTAAAGGAAGAAATAATTAATTTTCTGGAGGAGAAGGGTGAAAAAGTTAATTATTGATACGGATTGCGGTATTGACGATGCAATTGCTATTATGATGGCTATTTCAAGAGAGGATGTGGATGTGGTGGGGATTACCACTGTCTCCGGTAATACCTATGTAGATCAGGTTACAGACAATGTTTTAAGATTACTTTCATATTTTGGAAGAAAGGATATACCGGTTTTTAAAGGCGCTACAGTTCCTCTAATTCAGGAACTTTCCCGGGGAGAAAAAATTCATGGTGAAAATGGTCTTGGGGGAGTTCTGCTTCCAGAGACAGACAAAAAAGAGGAAACCATAAAGGCACCAGATGCAATTTTTAAACTTGCCAAGGAAAATGAAGGTCTGATCGTTATTACACTTGGTCCTCTTACAAACGTTGCCATGGCTATCAATTTATATCCTGAACTTAAGAATCTTATCAAAGAGGTAGTTTCCATGGGCGGAGCTCTTGAAAGAGGTAATGTAACAAGATTTGCAGAATTCAATTTTTATCAGGATCCTGAAGCTGTTCAGTTTGTTATAAACTCTGGTATTCCAATGACAGTTGTTCCCTGGGATCCTATTGCAAATAGTATGTTTCTGGAGAATGAACTTAAGGAGTTTGTAGATGAAAGCTCAAGTGCTGGGAAGTTACTTTTAGATTTAGTTCAAACACCTATGAATTTTATCGAAAAGTTTTATGGAGTGAGAGGCGTGGTTTTCCCTGATCCAATGACTGTCGCTTATGTTCTGGATGAAAAGGTTGGTAAAAACGTGATTCTTGGTGATCTTCGCATGGAATTGAACTACACTACTTTGAGAGGTGCAAGTATTCTTGTAGAAGGAGAAAGAATGAAAATAGTTACAGAGATTGAAAAATCCGTTTTTAGAGAATTGTTAGAGAAAGCTCTCCTTAATTTGAAAGGAGGTGAGAGAGGATAGAAGCCTTTTTAGTAAAATTTTTATAAGAAGGAGGAAGAAATGAAAAAAATTTTATCACTTTTGATTGTTTTAGCGTTGGTAGTAGGTTTAGTTTCTTTAACTGCCTGTGGAAAGAAAGAAGAGGAGCAACCACCTGAAGAGAAACTCAAAGTGGTCCTTTACATTAATGGAACTCTTGGAGACAAGTCATTCTTTGATTCTGCCAGCAGAGGTGTAGAGAGGGCAATAAAGGAATTGGGAATTGAAGGAAAGGTTATTGAGGGTGGATATGACCCTGCAAGATGGGAACCAGATCTTGAACAACTCTCTGAAGGTGATTGGGATATTATAATTGTAGGAACCTGGCAGATGACAGAGAATCTTGAAAAAATTGCTCCAAAGCATCCAGACAAAAAGTACTTCATATTTGACACAACTGTAGATTATTCAAAGGGAAATCTTGACAATGTATATTCAATTCTCTACAAGCAGAACGAGGGTTCATTCCTCGTAGGTGCTCTTGCTGCAATGATAACAACTTCAGATATGCCTCTTGCAAACCCTGAAAAGATTATTGGATTCCTTGGTGGAATGGATATCCCTGTTATTAACGATTTTAAGGTTGGTTATATTCAGGGTGCACACTACATTGATCCTGATATAAAGGTCCTTGTATCCTATGCAGGATCCTTCAGTGACCCTGCAAAGGGTAAAGAGCTTGTTCTTGCCCAGTATGATCAGGGAGCAGATATTTCTTTCAACGTAGCAGGAGAAACTGGACTTGGACTCCTTGATGCTGCGAAAGAGAGAAATAAATATGCAATAGGTGTCGATTCGGATCAGTATATTATGTTTAAAGATAGCGATCCAGAGAAGGCAGCACACATTGTAACATCCATGATGAAGAATGTAGATAACTCACTCTTCAGAGGAATAAAGCTTCATATGGAAGGAAAGCTTGAGTATGGAAAGGCAGAGGCACTTGGAATTATAGAAGGCGGTGTAGGTGTTGCTGATAATGAGAACTATAAGAAACTTGTTCCAGAAGAGTTCAGAAAGAAAATAAAGGAGCTTGAGGAAAAGATTGTTAATGGAGAAATAGTAGTAGATACAGTCTTCGGTCAGTAAGAGATTTATTAGCCGGGAGAGGAGTCTCCCGGCTTTTTTCTAAATGGAGGAAGGATGGGAGTCATACTTTCTGTAGAGAATATAGTAAAAATTTATCCCAATGGTGTTATTGCAAATAGAGGGGTTAGTGTAGAAGTAGAAGAAAATACCATCCATGCCATAGTGGGGGAGAATGGAGCAGGGAAGACAACTTTAATGAAGGTGATATTTGGCATAGAGAAACCTCAGGAGGGGAAAATATATTACAAAGGAAAAGAGATCCACATAAGAAATCCTCTTGATGCAATAAAAATTGGAATTGGTATGGTTCATCAGCATTTGATGCTTGCACCCGACTTAACTGTAAGTGAAAATCTTGTTCTTGGCTCAGAACCTCTCAAAGGGAAATTCTTTCTTGATACCCAGAAAGCCATTGAGATAACAAAGGAGGTTTCTAAAAACTATGGACTTGATGTTCCTGCAGAGAAAAAGATAAAGGATCTTCCTATAGGTATAAAACAGAGGGTGGAGATACTCAAGGCTCTTTTCAGGAATGCAGAATTATTGATTCTTGATGAACCTACATCAGTGCTTACACCTCAGGAGACAGAGGTTCTCTTTAAAACCTTGAAAGAACTTAAAAAACACGGTAAGACGATAATCTTTATATCCCACAAACTAAAAGAGGTAAAAGAGATTGCTGATAAGGTAACTGTTATGAGAGATGGAAAGGTTGTTGCTACGAAAGACGCCAAGGACTTAACTGAACATGACATAGCATACCTGATGGTGGGTAGAGAGATAAGTTTTGAAAGAATTCCTCCACCCAAAAGGATTGGAGAGCCACTCCTTACTGTGAGGAATCTTTCCTATGTAAATGAAGAAAGTGTGGAGGTCTTAAAAAACATCTCCTTTGAAGTTAGAGCTGGTGAGATACTTGGAATTGCTGGAGTTGAAGGAAATGGTCAGACAGAGCTTGTTGAGATACTCACAGGTCTTAGAGAAGCAACCACCGGCGAAGTTTTAATTAAAGGAGAAAATATTTTAGGTCTTTCTCCAAGAAAAATAAGAGAAAAGAAGGTTTCACACATTCCAGAGGATAGAATGAAGAATGGAGTTGCAGATAAGGCAACTCTTGAAGAAAATTTCATAGTTGATAGATACTATAAGAGTCCTTTTTCAAAAGGAGCAAAACTGGATTGGAAGTATATACAGGATTACAGTAATAAACTTATAAAGGATTTCAATGTTCTTGCCAGTTCCCCCAAAGCAACAGTTTCCTCTCTTTCAGGTGGAAACATTCAAAAAGTTGTGGTGGCAAGAGAATTATCTTCTAATCCCATGGTTTTAATTGCTGATCAGCCAACAAGAGGAATAGATGTTGGTTCTGAGGAACTTGTTCACAATCTTCTCATGAAGGCAAGAGACGAAGGAAGCGCAGTTTTTCTTGTTTCAGCGGATCTTGATGAGGTTCTTAAACTCTCCACAAGGATAGTGGTAATCTATAATGGAGAAATAGTTGCCAGGTTCAATGAAGTGGATGGTCTTACAGGTAAGGATCTTGGTCCATACATGCTGGGTATAAAGAGGGAGGAGTAGAATGGAGAAATTTGTTTTAAAGTATTTTAACCTTATTAGAACGATAATTGCTATAGCCATAGGAATAATAATAAGCATTTTTGTTATATATGTGATAAGTAAAAATCCTGGTTTTTCTCTCAAATCATTCCTTCTGGGACCTTTTTTATCCAAAAGCAGATTTGGAAATTTGATAGAAACCGCATCTCCAATAATCTTTTGTGGACTTGCCATATCTATTCCTTTCCAGGCAGAGCAGTTTAACATTGGAGCAGAAGGAGCGTTGTTTATAGGAGCAGCCATAGGAACGGCTTTCGCTGTGTCAACTAACATGCCCATGATTATTCATATTCCACTGGTATTGCTTGTGGCAGGTCTTGTTGGTGCATTCTGGGGATTTATTCCTGGAATACTCAAGGCAAAGTGGAATGCCAGTGAACTTGTTGCTTCCCTTATGCTGAACTATGTAGCCTATTTTCTTGGTTTGTACATAATAAACTACCACTTTAGAGATAAGGCAGCTGGTTATCTTGTATCCTATCAATTACCAAAAACTGCCTGGCTTTCACAGTTTGTGCCTGGTACAAGAATACATTGGGGAATTGTTATTGCTTTTATTTTTGCAATACTTGTTTACTTTTTCCTTTATCATACAACTCTTGGATATGAGATTAGAATGACAGGGTTTAATCTCCACTTTTCAAGGTATGGTGGTATCAATGTGTTTAAGGTAATAATAATTTCTCAGGTTATTGGTGGGTTTATAGCAGGTATTGCAGGGATGACGGAGGTTATGGGGATACACAGGAGGTTTAACTGGCAGATGAGTCCTGGATATGGATGGGATGGAGTTGTGGTTGCCATAATAGGAAGAAATCATCCAATATCTATTATATTTGCTTCACTATTTCTTGCATATCTAAGGGTTGGAGGTCAGGTTCTTAACCTTCTGTCGGATATACCATCAGAAATGGTTACAGTGATCGAGGCAATTATAATACTTTTGATTACAGCAGAGGCGTTCTTAGAGCAATGGAGATACAGAATAACTGTTAAAGAGGCAGAGAGAAAGGAGGTAGAACATGAGCCCGCTTCTTAAAAGTATAATCTCTCCTGATTTTGGCTTTGCAATTTTAAGAGTTATGACCCCCCTACTTTATCC
>QMOO01000005.1 GCA_003648245.1 Caldisericota bacterium | reverse complement strand
TAATGGGGTCTTCTATAAATTTTGAAAAGAACATAGATAATACAAAGGAGAAAAAGACTCCAACAATCCCTCCAAGAATAAGAGAAGTTCTAAAATTATCAAAAAATTTTTTTCTGAATTGAAACCCCATTCCCTTTAATTCATGATAGGTTTTAAACGCTCTTTCAAAGGAAACCTGTGTGGAATAGTCCACAAAGTATAGTATAGATACAATTACAATAGCCACAATGAGCGTTGAAATAAGTGTGAATTTCCATTTAATTTTCATTTCCAATTATCCTATAGCCTACTCCTCTTATAGTTTCTATAAATTTTGGGTTTTTAGGGTCATCCTTGAGTTTCTTCCTTAGGTTAGTTATATGAACGTCCACTGCTCTATCAATAACAGGTTCGTCAAAGAGTGAATAAACCGAGTTTAATATCTCTTCCCTTGAGATAACTCTGCCCCTTTTCTTAATGAGAGCCATAAGTATTTTAAATTCCAGAGAAGACAAATTGAGTTCTCTATCATCAAGAAAAACCTTAAATCTTTTAGGATATACCGTTAAATTCTTTATCTTTATAATTTCGCCTTCTCCAGCTCTTCTTAAAACAGCTTTGACTCGTTCCAGCAATTCTTTAAAGGAAAAAGGTTTTACAATATAATCATCTGCTCCCTTCCTAAACCCTACAATTTTATCTTCCTCTTCTCCCTTTGCAGTTACGATTATTACTGGTATCTCTGATTCTTTTCTAATTTCAGAGAGGACTTTATAGCCTGAAAAGTCTGGAAGCATTAAGTCAAGTATTATAAGGGATGGCTTTTCTTCGTAAAACAGTTTCAATCCTCTATTGGCATCCTCTGCAAGCATTACATCAAAGCCATCCCTTTTAAGGTAGAGAGATATAAGTTTCCCTATTTCCTTGTCATCCTCTATTACAAGAATTCTCATTTTCTTACACCATTAAATATACAACATTTACGGTGGATTTAAATTAAAGAGAAGGGAAATATACCCTTTAGCGTTCCAAAGAGTATGATAAGTATTATTATAATTGCTATAACAAGCTCTCTTTTTAATACCAGTTTTTTTCTTAAGTAGGAGAGGAATATTTTCCAGTTGAAGTAAAGGTGTAGTATAACAAGTATGGCAAGAAAATAACCAAAGACATCATGAAGAGATTCAAGTTTCCATTTATTTACACCAATCAAATTCCAGCTTACCTCCCTTGCTATTCTTCCAGAAGGAGAAATGTACAATCCAATTCCAGTGATCAAAACTATTATAAAAGATAAGGTTACAAGAAAACTTACTGTTGCTCTCATATTAAACTTTTTCATGAGTTACCTCCTTAAATTGTTTTTATCAATAATAGCTAAGGATTGTTAAGGAATTATAAAGGAGAGTTTAGTGAGAATTGCAGAAGATATCGTTTGTCTTGTATTTTTGTGTTTCTGGCTGAATTGTTATATGTGTGAACCCCATTTTTTTCAATAATTTTCTTATTTTTTCTATTATTTTTTCAATCGTATCCATATTCAAATTTTCCTTTAAGACAACATGGGCAGAGAATAGTGTTTCTTCTGATGAGAGGACCCATACATGAATATCGTGCATCTCAAGTATCTCCGGAATTTCTCTCTTTAATTTATAAGCAACAGATTCAATATCAATTTCCTCTGGCGCAGCTTCCATAATGATAAGAAAGCTCTTTTTTAGAATCCTGAATCCCTCTATGATTATGTAAGAGGAGAACACTATTGATATAATTGGATCTATCCAGTTTGCTTTGAAGTAAAACATCAAAATCCCCCCTACTACAACCCCAAGGGAAATTCCAGCATCTGAAAGTAAATGCAAAGTTGCAGCTTTTATATTGAGGTCTTCTTTATGTTTTTCAAGGTGTCCCATGTGTCCTTCTTTAAGAAGAAAAACCGATAGCGAGTTGAAGATGAACGCAAAAAGTCCAACATATATTACATACAGACTGTTAACTTCTCCTCCTGTCAATAGTCTCTTTATGGCTTGATATATGACAAAGGAGAGAATTATTATAAGAAAAGAAGAGTTAATCAGAGCTGCTACAATTTCTGCTCTTTTATACCCAAATGTCATTTTTTTTGATGGTTTTTTCTTTGTGATTCTTATAGCTACAAAAGATAATATGAGGGAACCCACATCTTCAAGATTATGAAGAGCATCAGTTATTAAAGCAAGGGAGTGAGCTATTAATCCAAATATTATTTGGATTAGCACTATGAATAGATTGAGAATAATTACATAAGTTAATCTTTTCTCTTTTTTCATAATTTTTCCTGAACCTATCCTCTGTTTTATACCATATTTCTTGAAAATAGCAAAAATATGGTTATAATTATATACATAAATTTGCTAAAAGAGGTGAATCATGCTTGGTGTAATTTTTGCAACTAAACTAAAGAACACTCTTCCTGAAGTACTTAAAAAGGTAGAGAAAGGCGAGTCCTACATTGTTATAAGAAAAGGGAAACCATCTGCTGTTCTATTAAACATAGAAGAATACGAGAGCCTCGTAGAAACTGTAAGATTTCTTACAAATAAGGAATTTCTGAAAGATTATTTGAAGAGACATGAAAAAGATTGATTTGTATCTTGGAAGAGGATTTTACTCTGATGGAAATAGAGTTTTTTTAAATGGTAAAGAATTTTTTGATCCAAAGTTTAGGGTAAATTTTAAAAAGTTTTCTCTCCTTATTCTCTATGCAAGGAAATTTAATTTGAAAAATCTTTTGACCCTTTTAGATGTATTTTCTACCCCTATTATAAATGATGTAGTGATTGTAGTTGGTAACAGAAAAGAGGAGAAGGCGATTAGAGAAATAGAATTTCTAAATGGAAAAGTAGTGATTAATCCTGATCCCGAGGATGTTTTATACTCCTCTTTAAAAATTGGTTTAAAGGCAGTCAGTATAAGAACAGATTTTCTTATACTTCATTTTGGGACTCTGTATAAGGTAGAAAAGAGAACTATAGATGAAATAATAGAAAGGTCGCTTACCACAAAGAAGGAGATTCTTATTCCTTCCTACAAGGGAAGAAAGGGGCATCCCATAGTCTTTTCAAGGAGTATTATTCCACTCCTTATTTCCCTGAGAAAAGAAAAGGGACTTCCATATCTATTAAAGCACTATGCTGATAGAATAGAGTATTTTCATGTGAATGACAGAAATATTTTAAGGAGGTAAGGATTGAAAAGATTTGCCATCTTTTTAATAATTTTAATCACTCTACTATCTATTGTAGCTTGCAAAGAAAAGGAGAAGGAAGAACTTTTAATCTTTGTTGGGGCAGGAATGAAAAAACCAATGGATGAATTAAAAGGTATATATGAGGAGAAAAACAATGTAAAAATCAATATTGTATATGGTGGTTCTGGTAGTTTACTTTCACAGATTGAAACTACAAGAAGAGGGGATCTCTTTATGCCTGGAAGTATGTATCACTACAAAATTGCTGAAGAAAAGGGTCTGGTTGATAAAGGAGTTGAGTTCTTGTATCATATTCCAGTTATAGTGGTGAAAAAAGGAAATCCCAAAAACATAAAAGGACTTTTAGATTTAACTAGGGAGGGACTCAAAATTGCTCTTGGGGATGAGAGTTCTCTTGCCATTGGACCTGTCACCAGGAAGATTCTTGAAAAAGCCTGCATTTATGAGGATGTAAAGAGGAATGTCGTCGTCAGAGAGGGAGCTGTTAGCAAGTTGGTTCTTGATGTAAATAGTAATTTCGTTGACGCATCCATTGTATGGCGATCATCTGCTGTTCAGTTTGGAATAGATTTAGAGATTATTCCCATTGAGGAGAAATTTAATGAGATAAAAACAATACCTATAGGTATTGTTAAGTTTACAAAGAACGAAAAGTTAAGCAGAGATTACTTATCTTTTGTGATCTCTGAACATGGAAAAGAGATATTTAAAAAATATGGATTTGTGGTGAAAGATGAAGAAAATTAATGCGATCAGCTTTGTTTTTCTAATCCTTTTTATTTTAATTATTTTATCTGGTGTAATCTCTTTATTTTCAAAAACAGGACTCCAGGGGTTAAAAGAAACCCTTGTCTCTTACGAGTTTATATTCGCTGTTAAGTTTTCTATTGCTACATCTTTAATTTCGCTTCTTCTCTCTCTAATTTTTTCCATACCAATAGCATATTTTTTATCCAGAGTTAATTTTCCACTTAAGCAGTTTGTGGAGAGTATTATAGACATTCCCATTTTTCTTCCACCACTAATTACAGGTTTATCCTTTCTTATTTTATTTGGTGGGAGTTTCGGTAAAATTATTGAGAGATTTGGAATTTCCTTTTTATTTTCGCCTCTCGGAGTTATATTTGCTCAATTCATAATAATTACTCCATACATAGAGAGAAGCGCTGAAATTGCATTTTTTAAGGTAAATAAAAGATATGAGTTCATGGGGAAGATTATGGGACTTTCAGATTTCGATGTGTTCAGGAGGATAGTATTTCCTCTAAGTAAAAAGGGAATTCTCACTGGAGCAATAGTTGGTTGGAGTAGAGCCATGGGTGAGTTCGGTGCAACTCTAATGATAGCAGGTGCCACAAGGCTAAGGACTGAAACTCTTCCTATCTCTGTATATCTCTCTGTTTCTTCAGGTGATATAAAGTTTGCAGCAGGTGCAGGTGTGTTAATGGTGATTGTAGCAGTCTTGACACTCTTTATTGTAAGGGGAGTGATAAAAGAAAATGCTTATCATTAAAGACCTTAATTTAAATTTAGGTGATTTTTCCCTGAAAAATATAGAGGTTCATATACAAAAGGGAGAGTATTTCACCATTCTTGGACCTACTGGTAGTGGAAAAACACTTTTATTGGAAACAATCTCCGGAAGATTTAGAATAGATAAGGGAGAGATAATTATTGGTGGTGAAAGGGTAGATCGTCTTCATCCAGCAAAGAGAGGAATAGGCTATGTACCACAAGATTATCTTCTTTTTCCACACATGACGGTGAGAGAGAACATAACTATAGGAGGAGCTTGCTTAAAAGATGACATAATTAAGTTACTCAAAATAGAGAGAATACTTGATAGATATCCGGAGAATCTTTCAGGGGGAGAGAAACAGAGAGTTTCTCTTGCTCGGGCACTTGTAAGGAATCCGAGAGTTCTCCTTTTGGATGAACCAACCACAGCTCTTGATCCCCAGATTAAAAGAAAAATCTGGCTGGAATTAAAAAAAATCAAAAAGAATCTCTCTCTCACAGTCATTCATGTGACGCATGATTTTGAAGAAGCCCTCTTCCTGTCAGATAGAATTGGTGTAATAAACAACGGGAGATTTGAACAGATTGGAACCCCTACAGAAATTTTTAGAAGACCGAAGTCCCGTTTTGTTGCTGAATTTGTGGAGATCGAAAATATTTTTAAAGGTTTTGGAGAAGGTCATTACATCTTAATAAAACCAGGATTTAAACTTAAAACTAAAGAGGAATTTCATGATAATGTTTATATTGCTGTACGCCCTGAAGATGTTATAATCAAAATGAAAAAAGAGGGGAGAGAGAACGAGTTTGAGGGTGAGGTTGTGGAAATTGCTAACAGAGGAGCCTTCTATCAAATAGAGATATATGTAGGGATTAATCTTGTTTCCTTAATGCCAAGAAGGGATTTTGAGAGAATGAACTTTAAAGTAGGAGATATGGTAGTAATTGAGATAAGTCCTGAGGAGGTACATATATTCTAATGGGATTTGGCTCTATAATTCTTGCCGGCAGGAGAAAAGGAAAACTTATTGTAGAAAGGAGTGTGCTTGAAACCACCATAGATAATGTGTTGAAACTTGAGCCAGAGAAAGTGGTGGTTGTAGTATGTAAAGAATTAAGTGACTTCAGAAAAAGAAGCGATGTAGAAGTGGTAACCATATCTGAAAGTAGCGGAATTCTTTGTTCTCTAAAAGCAGGAATAAAAGAGATTGCTAAGTGGCAACTGAACTGGATTCTTGTATGTCTTGGCAATCAGCCCATTATTGATAAAGAGGTAGTTGAGAAACTTATTCTATCTAAGCCAAAAATTATGTCTATCCCAGTATTTATGGGTCTTTT
Source organism: Caldisericota bacterium (assembly GCA_003648245.1). Next base: position 14,303 of record QMOO01000005.1, on the reverse strand, counting down.
GGGACACCCTTTCCTGTTTTCAAGAAAAGGAGCTCTTGAAATTATTAATTATCCAGATGAAAAAACCATGAGAGATTTTATAGAAGAGAAAGAAGTGGAATTTGTAGAAGTAGATACTCCAGCAATACTTGAGAGAATTTCTCCAGAGGAAGATTATTTGCTTCAAATAAAGAAATTTAAATTTATGGGATAGTCTGATAAACTTAACTTAACAGTCTATCTCTCAAAGGAGGAGAAGAATGAGATTAACTACAAGAGAGATAACCATGGGGGGTGTACTTGGAGCAATAACAATAATTCTTGGATTTACATACTTAGGGTACATAACTGTTCCCACACCAGCAGGCGCCGCAACTCTTATGCACATACCGGTTATAATTTCAGGAATTGTACTTGGCGCAAAAGTTGGTGCTCTTGTTGGTACGATTTTTGGACTATCAGCTATTTATTATTTTTCTTCAATTGCTCCAATATGGGTTTTATTTCCTGCAAGGCCACTTATCGGAGTTTTTGCTGCGCTTTCATTTCAGTTTATGTATAAACTCTTAAAAAGGGAAAGAGAAAGAAGCTTGCCTTATTCAAGTATACTTCTTTCTCTAATTTTCTTTTTGATGTTTCTCTGGATCTTTAGAAACTACAATAAGTATCTTTCCTCTGTTTTATCCTTTGTACTTGCGGCTATCATATTTTATACACTTTTTAAAACAGATCCTTTGATTTCATCTATGACCTTTGCTTCAATAATAGGCAGTATTACAAATACAGTTATAACTCTTGGCCTTGCTGTTGTGTTTAAGATATTCAATCTTCAACAAGCTGTAACCATTGGAATAGTGCAGGGTATACCAGAAGCAATTGTAGCTGTTGTATTGTGCGTACCCATATCAATTTTTTTGAAAAGATTTGTTGAGAAAAGGAAGGTTAGCGAGGAAGCTTAAAGTCCACCCATCCTCCCTGAAGAGGAAGTTCTTCCACCTTTCCATCAGGATGAATTCTCTTTTCCAGAGTCTGTATAAAATGTGAGCCAGAGTTAGAAGTCTCTATAATAGCAGCCGTTACTCTCCTTATCTCTCTTCCAGTTCTTGGATCCTTTGTATATGGAGTAAACGGATTGAGGGCTACCTTATACATTTCGTAAAGCTCCCACATTAGCTCATCAAGTTCTTCATCGGCAAATTTTACTCTATCTCCCAGGATTTCTCTTGCCTCCCATCTTGTAATAAGGTATCTATGGGATGGTAATCCTCCAGAGAGAAGATCTATAATTCTTTTTTTCTCTTCTTCTTTATGCCCACTTAAAGTCAAAAGTTTGTCTATTATGAGTTTTATGAGACTCCAAGACCTGTTAACAGTTCCAACAACAAGTGGATGAAGAAGGTTTGTAAGGTTAACTACTATTTCTTCTTTATTTTTTACTCCAATTTCATCCAGGAAATTAAAAAATGATATAAGATCCTGAACTGCAACCGTTATAACATTTCCTTTGGCTCCCTTCGGATTTAGAGGAGTCATTGTTTGAGGGTCTACAGGTGTAAATTCACTCATCTTTCCCATTACTATTTCATCTGCTCCAAGAGAGATAAGAGTTCCTGCAGAGTGTGCTCTGTAGGGTATTATCACAGAGAATTTCTCAGAAAATTCCCTCATAAGATAAACTATTTTTAGCGGAATTTCAAGCAGTCCCCCTGTAGTGTGAAGATAGAGATCCAGATTTTTTACTTTACCAACAATTTTTAAGTGTTTAAACAGAACCTCAACAGCATCAGCTGCTATTTTCGAATTAGGTCCAAGAAAATAAGATATTACTTTTGAACCACGTTTTCTCTCAATCTCACTTATAATTTTGTTTCTATCCAACTTATTCCTCCTTGTATGGTTTAAATATTTCTTTCGTATCTCTCATATAATATGGGAGAGCGTTTTTATAGTCAATTATTTCTCCCTTATTATATTTGTAAAATCCAATTTTCCCAACCTCACTTATAGGAATAGTAATATTTATACCTTTACCAGCCCTAATAAAAAGATTTCTTTCGGGAAAAATTAGAATTCCGTTCACTCTTTTTAAATCCTCAAATTTCATAATGTCTACCTTGTGACCATCAGATACAAAGACCTCTCCAAGTCCTGCATTAATTACAAACAGTCCGTCCATCTTTACCACATATTTTAGGACTTCAAAGGTTGATGGAACAACAAGAGGAATTCCTCTTACAAATCCTATAGCCTTTGCCACTGTAAAACCAATCCTTAAACCTGTAAAACTCCCAGGACCACCCACTATAGTTATAAACTTAAAATCTTCACGAGAAATTTTAAGGTCATTTAGTAACGACTCTAAAAATACAAAGTGCAGATTCTTCTTTGACTCAGAGAAGTCCCAGAGGAAACCCCCAAGAAATTTTTCATCTTCAAAAACCCCAATCCCATATGGTTCTATAGCTGTATTAATTGATAGATGTATCATTTATTTCTATCTCCCTCAAATTTCCCTCAAGTTTTTTAATGGTCACAACTATTTTTTTTACATGTTTGAGAAGAGGTAGAATTATTTCGCCCCACTCAATACAAACAATTCCCTTATCCATAAGTTCAAAAATTCCCAATTCACTAGTATCCTGGGTGTTAACTCTGTAGAGATCAACATGGTAAAATGGGTATTTCCCTTCAAATTCCTGGATTATAACAAAAGAGGGTGATTTTACAATCTCTTTTACTTTAAGTCCTTTTGCTATACCTCTTATAAATACAGATTTTCCTGCTCCCAGTTCTCCTATTACCAGAACAACATCTCCAGTTTTTAATCTTTTTCCAAACTCCTCACCAGCCCTTTCAGTTTCTTCAGGACTTTTTGTTTTTATCTTCACCTTTCTCCTTTTCTCCAAACCTCTTTAAACCCATTGCAAGCTCGTGGAGAGATTTATTAACTCTCTCATTTATCTCATCCATAGAGAGATCAGTTAGAAGTTCCATTCCTTCATCAATGGTTTTAACAGCATAAATATGGAATTTTCCCTCTCTTACCGCTTCTATAACCTCATCCTTAAGCATCAAGTCATCTATATTTTCGTAAGGAATGATGACCCCTTGTTCTCCTGTGAGACCTTTAACTTTACAGGTATCAAAGAAACCTTCAATTTTTCTATTTACTCCTCCTACGGGCTGGATTTCACCTTTCTGATTCACAGATCCAGTAACTGCAAGATTCTGTTTTAAAGGGATATTTCCAATTGCTGAAAGAAGAGCATAGAGTTCTGCACTTGAAGCACTATCGCCTTCCACTTCTTCATATAGTTGCTCAAAAGTTAAAGTTGCAGAGAGGGAGAGAGGTTTATCCTTGGCATATCTCTCTCCAAGAAAACCTGAGAGTATGAGTACTCCCTTGTTATGTATTCTTCCAGAAAGCTTCACTTCCCTCTCTATGTTTATTACACCCTTGTTTCCCATATGAATGTTTGCAGTAATTCTACTTGGTTTTCCAAATTCGTAATCCCCCAGCTGAATTATAGATATTCCATTTATCTGTCCCACCTTTTTCCCTTCTGTGTCTATAAGTATTACACCTCTCTTTATTAACTCTTGAATTCTTTTCTCAATAAGATTCGATCTAAACTCTTTCTCTTCAATGGCTTTCTTTACATGCTTTCTATCAATATAGTTACTGTTGTCTTCACCTGCCCAGTAATCAGCTTCACTTATAATATCGCATATATACTGAAATCTTGTTGTAATTTTTTTCTGGTCCTCTACCAATCTTGAACCATAATCTATAACTTCAGAAACTGCTTCCTTTGTCAGGTGCCTCAGATTCTCTCTTCTCACAAAGCTACTTATGAAAGAGGCGTATGCTTTCATATTGTCAGGTGTTCTGTCCATGGATGTGTCAAAATCTGCCCTTACCTTAAAAAGTTTTTTAAAATCTTCATCATAATGATATAAAAGGTAGTAAAGGTAAGGAGTCCCTATGAGGATAACCTTCAAATTTATAGGTATTGGTTCAGGTTTTATGGTCTTGGTAAGGACCAGTCTATACTGTTCACCGAGATTTTCAATTCTTGATTCTCCGTTCTTGAGAGTTCTCTTTAAAGTATCCCATGAGAAAGGAGTTGTGAGTAAATCCATAGCATTTATTATTAGATATCCACCATTGGCTCTATGTATAGCCCCTGCCTTTATGAGGTTAAAATTGGTTACCATTACCCCCATTTTAGCTTCATACTCTATACCGCCAAACAGATTAAAGTAAGAGGGATTTGTCTCAAATATTACTGGTGCACCTTTTGTATTAGAATTATCAACTACAAGGTTAATTTTATATCTCTTATAGAAGTCTTCATCTTCTGCCTTGGGAACTTTAAACTTATCAAGGTGTGAAATTATATCTTCCTTAACATTTTCAAGATAGTCAAGAACCTCAGGAATGTCCTTATATTTTCCCTTTAAATCCTGGAGGAGGTGTCCTATGGAAAAAACTGCCACTTCTACATCTAATTCTTGCAGACTCTCCATTATCTTTTTATCTATCCTTTTTACTTTTATGAGAATTTTATTTATCTCTTCAAGTAGTTTATGTCCTTCCTCCTGGATTCTTTTTTGCTCCTCTGGGGATATTTTCTGAAGATCCTCTGGTTTTAGTGGTTTTCCATCAAAGAGTGGAATTGTAGCTACCCCAGTAGGAGTTACCTGTATCAAAAACCCTCTTTTTCTTGCAAGTTCCTCTACATCTCTTAAGAGTTTTTCTTTTTCTTCCTGAAATTTCTTTATAACTTCTGCTCTCTTTTTCTCGTATTCTTCAGACTCAAATGCTTTCGGGATTGTTTTTCTTACAGTGTTTATAAAATCTTCCATATCATTTACAAAGAGTGCACCTTTACCTGCAGGAAACCTAATAGCAGAAGGATTGTCAGGATTGGTAAAATTGTGAACATAACACCAATCATCTGGTGTTTTTTCCTTAATTGCTTTTTCCTCTACGATTTTTCTAACGATGGATGTTCTTCCAGAACCGGGGAGTCCAGATATAAAAAGATTGAATCCAGAGTTCTTTATCCCGAGGGAGAAATTTATGGCGCTCAGGGCTCTTTCCTGGTTTATAACTCCCTTGAGAGGTTCAAGTTCCTCAGTTGTATTAAAACTGAATATATCGGGATTACATGTATTTTTTAGCCTTTCAGGTTTGAGTTCAAAATTTTTCATAATTCCTCCTCTCTAAAATAAATACAGACACCAAGAGCTCCCGGTCCTGCGTGTACACCGAGAGCACTACCTATAATTTTTGTAAATTCAAATTCTGGTTTCACTCTGGAAAGTATCTCCTCTCTCACCTTTGATACATCTTCATAGGAATCAGCGTGGAGGAAAGCTATTTCAAATTTTTTGGACTCCTCTTTAATCTTGTTTAGCACAAGGTTTGTTATAAATTTCAAGGACTTTTTCCTTCCTCTAACTACTCTTAAGAGCCTTGGTAGTCCATCTCTCATTATAAGAATTGGCTTTATATTGAGTACAGTGGTGACAAAATTCTTAATATCATTAACCCTACCACCTGCATATGTAAACTTAATTGTGTCAAGGGCGATAAATAAATGGATATTTGATATTATTCTATCCACCAGGCTCAGTATTTTCTCTCTTGGCAGACCCTGTTCAATAAGAGAAACTATCTTCTTTGCAACAAAACCAATCCCACCAGATATCTGAGTTGAATCAACAATGGAAATTCTATCTTTACTAACTTCTTCCATTGCAATTCTTGCCACATTGACAGTGCCAGAACCTTTTCCTGTAATGAGAACCGTTATAATTTCATCCCCAGCCGAGAGAATCTTTTTGTAAACCCTTGTGAAATCCGAAACTGTAGGTTGAGATGTAAACAGTTTGTACCCCTTTCTCATTAGGTCAAACGACTCCTGTGGAATTATATCCATTCTATCTCTCAGGAATTTATTCCCTACTCTGAGATATAGAGGAACCACTTCAATTCGTTTTTCTTTTATAAACTCATCTGGTAAATCGCAAGATGAGTCGATGACAACCCTTATCATTTTTACTCCAGTGAAATTATATATGGGTACAGAGGCTGTCCCCCTTCATAAACCTCAACATCACTTTCTGGGAATTTTTCCTGTACAATTTCCTTAAATTTCCCTGCTCTATTTTCATCTATTTCTTCACCATAGTATATGGTTATGAGTGTACCTGATTTAATATCAAGGTTTAACAGCAATGAAAGAGCGGCTTCCTCCGGATCTTTTCCGGTTCTTACATCTTTACTTTCAAAAATTGCAATGTATTCTCCTGCTTTTATTTCCTTACCATTAAATATTGAGGATCTTACAGCTTTTGTTACTTCAATAGTCTTTACCTCTTTAGCCACTTCAATCATTTCTTGAACATTATCTTCAAAAGAGGAGTTTGGATTAAGATTGGAAACTACAGATATACATTGAGGTATTGATTTGGTAGGTATGACTTCCACTTCCTTATTGGTAAGTTCCTTTGCCTGAAGAGCAGAGAATATTACATTGGAATTATTTGGAAAGACTATGATTTTTTTTGCGTTCACCTTTTCTATTGCTTCTACCAGATCTTTTGTTGAAGGATTAAAGGTTTGTCCACCTTCTATTATTACATCAACTCCTAACTCTTTAAGCATTTTTTCAAACCCTTTGCCTCTTGAAACGGCAACTATACCAATCTCTTTGCCTTTTTTCCTCTGAAGTTCATCAACTTCATATTGCATATTCTCTACATTTATTTTTACAATCTCTCCTCTGTCCATAAAGAATTCAATAACATCTGTAGGTTTCTTTGTATGGAAGTGAATTTTTATCAAATCTCTCTCTTTTCCAACAATAAGCGAATCTCCCTCTATATTAAAATCTTTCTTTATCAGTTCCTCTGTTAGACTATCTGATCGGACCAGGAGCACTGTGTCAAAAGGATACTTTAGTATTCTCTCTCCTGCAACTTCCTTTTTGGTTTCTATCTTTTCCATTTCAATCTCCTCTCTTCCAAAGGCTCTATAACCACCTTCAACAAATTTAAGAAAACCAAAACCACCAGCATCTACCACACCGGCTTCCTTTAATACACTGAGCATATCAGGTGTCCTTCTAAGTGTATCTCTGGCTATTTTTATAGCATGAAGAAATGCAGAATGTAAACTTTCTCCTTCCTTTACCCTTTCGTATAGAGAAACAGAGAAACTTTTAGAAACTGTAAGTATCGTTCCTTCAACTGGTTTTATTACTGCCTTATATGCTCTGTTAACCCCCTCTACAAAACTTAATGCAAACTCCCTTCCAGTTATTTTATCTTTATTTTTTAAGAATTCCCCCATTCCCTTAAATATTTGAGAAAGAATTACTCCTGAATTCCCCCTGGCTCCCATAAGACTTCCTTTTACAATAGCGCTTATAAGATCATCAGTGGTATTTATTTCTTCCTTATTTATCTCCTCCCAGGCTGAAAGAAGAGTCATGTACATATTAGTTCCTGTATCCCCATCAGGCACAGGGAAAACGTTGAGTGCATTTATCTCTTCTTTATATTTTTCAACTTCTTTAAATCCAAGATAGAAAAACTTTACAAGAAAGTCTTTATCAAGAATCTCCAAGCGCTATCCCTCCTTTACGCCTTCAACAACAACAATTACTTCAGGAGTTAATTTCGTCATTCTTTCAAAGGCATAAGCAGTCTGATTTATCAAATTATTCACGACTTCTTTTACATTTATATTTCTGAAAAGACTTACATGAAAAACTATCTTTATGTTTTTACCATCAATAAAGACCTCAACACCTCTTTTTCCTTCATCCCATCCCAGTATTTTTTGGCTACTCTCTTTAAAGTTAACAGGAGAAAGCCCTACAACACCATAACAGCGCATAGCGGAGAGAACTGCTATTTGTTTAATTGCTTTTTTCGTTATAAAAGTTTTTCCTTTCATCTCTCTCATTATACCATGAGAAAATTATATAGATTTGTATGATTTCTATCTGTGAGTTTTTATCCCAACTTTATTGCAGTATTTACTTATGGGGCATATGGAACATTTTGGAGATATTGGAGTACAAATGTTTTGCCCAAAAGAAACAAACAGATCGTTAAATTCTATCCAATATTTCTTTGGGATTATTTTTCTTAACTCCATTTCTGTTTCTTCCGGGGTTTTGGTTTTAACAAGCCCCAGTCTATTTGATACTCTATGAACATGAGTATCCACAGCTATACCATATTTGTTAAATCCTTGTGTGATAACTATGTTTGCTGTTTTTCTTCCAACACCTGGAAGAGTTAGAAGTTCTTCCAGGTTGTCTGGGACTTTTCCTCCAAACCGCTCTATTAGGATTTTTGAAATTTCTTTAATCCTTTTTGCCTTAACTCTATAAAATCCCACAGGATAAATAAGCTCCTCAATTTTTTTGGTTGAAAGGTTCAAAAACTCCTCTGGGGTTTTGGCTACCAAAAAGAGCCTTTTGCTTGCCTTTAGTGTGACTCCATCCTTTGTTCTAAGGGAGAGGAGACAGGAAATAAGGACCCTGAAAGGGTCCTTTGTCTCCTGAATCTCAGATATAGCAGTTTTTTTAAATTTCCCCTTTTCTTTTTTAAGGGTTTCTATGATTCTTTGTACTGTATCTGTCACTCTCTTCTGTATGGCTTAAGGAGAGATCCTGGGTAAGAGGCGTTTCTTGCAACAAGAATTAAAACAATTATTGTGAGTAGATATGGCATTATGAGAAATAGTTGATAAGGAATATTAAATCCTATCGCCTGAAGTCTCAGCTGGAGTGCATCAACTCCTCCAAAGAGAAGTGCTCCCCATAAAACTTTTGTTGGATTCCAGTTTGCAAATATAACTAAAGCTATGGAAACCCAGCCTCTTCCACCTACCATACCATAGAGAAACATGTTGAAATGTGCAAGGGTAAAGAAACTTCCAGCAAAGCCCATTAATCCACCAGCTATCATCAGGGCAATATACCTGGTTTTGAAAACGTTTATTCCCACAGCATCTGCTGCTTCAGGGTTTTCACCAACTGCTCTTAAGGAGAGACCAAACCTTGTCTTAAAAAGTACATAGGATGCAATGGGGACAAGGATTATTGCTATATAGGTAAGGATGTATTGGTCAAAAAGTATAGGACCAAGAATAGGTATACTGGAGAGTCCGGGAATGGAAAGAGTTTTAAAAGTCTGGATTGTTGGTGGAACCTTTGGGGAACCAATAATTTGTCTGTAAGTAAACAGAGATAAGCCTGTAGCAAGAAGTGTTATTCCCAATCCACTTACATGCTGAGAAAGACCAAGGGATACAGAGAATACTCCCATAAGAAGACCAAAAAGTATACCTGAGATAATTGCTGCAATAATTCCTAACCAGAGATTTCCAGTAAAATACGTGGTAAGGAAGGCTGCCAGAGCACCGAAAAGCATGGTTCCTTCTATTCCAAGATTTAATATCCCTGCTCTCTCACAGAAGGTTTCACCAAGAGTAGCAAGGATAAGGGGAGTTGCCATCCTCAAAGTTGCTGAAAGCAGTCCTATGAAAAAGCCAACGGTAAGTATCTCCTTCATTCCACCCTCCTTATTCTGTACTCATATAAAAGAAGCATGGCAAGCATAACAAGAAGTGTTATTCCCTGTATGACATCAGCAATAAATGATGTAACCCCTGTAGCTCTACTCATATATTCAGCACCGGTTATAATAATTCCAAAGAAGAAAGCAGCAAGCATAACACCTATAGGGTGAAGTCCTCCAAGCATGGCAATGACTATACCACTGTATCCATATCCGGGAGATATATTTTCTGTTAAATGGAAATGAAGTCCTGCTACCTCTCCTACACCAGCAAGTCCTGCAATTCCTCCACTTATAACTGCTGTGAGGATTATGGTTTTTATTGTGTTTATACCAAGAAAGTATGCGGCCTTTGCATTGGCTCCCGTAGCCCTTATTCTAAACCCAAGTTTTGTGTGCTTTATGATTACATATACCACAATAATAGCAATGATAGACACAATTAATCCAAAGTGTACCCTTGATCTTGCAAATAGTTTCGGGTATTCTGCATTCTTTGCAATCATTATAGACTGAGGCCAGCTTGTTACTGGATCTCTCCATGGGCCTTCAAGTATTGCTGATACCATGTAGATCATTATATAATTCATAAGGAGTGTGGTTACTACGTCGTCTACCTTGAATCTTGCCTTAAGAAAACCAGGTATTAATGCCCATAGAGAACCAGCAATGAATCCTACTACAATCATAAGGAATATATATATAGGGGATGGTAAAGAGAAGTGACTTATTCCCAGCCATGTAGCAGCAAGAGCTCCAGCATATAATTGTCCTTCTGCACCAATGTTCCAGAACTTTGCTGTAAATGCAAGGGATACAGCAATTCCTGTTAGTATAAGGGGAGTTGCTTTAACCAGAGTCTCCATAAAACCAAGTCTTGTACCAAGGGCTCCATAGAATATTGCGTAAAATGCACTTATCGGATTTCTTCCAGCGAGTAGAATTATTATTGCAGAGAAAAGAAACGATATGCCTATTGCTATAAAAGGAATTGCTATTCTAAGCCATGTTGGAGGTGACGGTCTTTTCTCCAGCCTAAATTTAGGAAATCTCACTTAAAGCCTCCTTTCTTGTTCCAGTCATCATAAGTCCAATTTCTTCTTTAGGAAGCTCTCCTCTATTCACAAACCCCATAATCTCACCTTCATATAAAACCATAATTCTATCTGAAAGATTTATAATTTCATCAAGATCCTCTGAGATTAACAGAATGGCACACCCTTTGGCTCTTTCTTCGAGTAGTCTCTCATGGATATACTCAGCTGCCCCTACATCAAGTCCTCTTGTCGGTTGTGAAGCTATAAGAAATTTCGGCTCTCTTGATATAACTCTTGCAAGAATTACCTTCTGAAGGTTACCTCCTGAAAGTGTCCTTGTTATTACATTAACATGTGGTGTTCTTATATCAAACTCTTTTACAAGCTTTTCAGCATAAGATTTTATCTCTTTGTAGTTAAGAAAGAGCCCTTTTGAAAATGGAGGTTTGTCAAAATACTCAACTACAAGATTTTCGTATAGAGGAATATCAAGAATTAATCCTGCCTCCATTCTGTCTTCAGGAATTCTACCAACTCCCATTTCTATAATTTCCTTTGGACTTTTTCCAGTTATTTCTTTATCTAAAAGTACAACTCTTCCATCTACTGGTTTTCTAACTCCAGAAATTACGTCTTCAAGTTCCTTTTGACCATTTCCAGCAACACCTGCAACTCCGAGAATTTCACCAGAACTTACCGTAAAAGATATGTTCTTGAGGGCAAGGTAGCCTCTATCACTCATGGCAGAAAGATTTTCAACTTTAAATATTTCTTCTCCTAACTCTGGCGGTTCTTCGGAGATAATCTCTATAACTTCCTTACCCACCATCATTTTGGCAAGCTCTCTTCTTGATGTTTTGTCAGGCGTAGTCTCCCCTACAACTCTTCCAGTTCTTAAAACAACAATTCTGTCACTTATCTCAAGAACTTCATAGAGTTTATGAGAAATAAATATAATTGTTTTCCCCTCTTCCCTCAGTATTTTTAATGTCTTAAATAATTCATCAACTTCTTGAGGTGTTAGAACTGCTGTTGGTTCATCAAGAATTATTATTTCTGCGTTTCTAAAGAGGACTTTAAGAATTTCAACTCTCTGTTTTTCACCCACAGAAATTTGCCATATCTTTGCATCAGGATCCACATGTAATCCATATCTATCCATGTATTCTTTTATCTTATTTTTTGCCTCTTCGAGGTCAATGGTTGCCTTCTCACCAGGTAATCCAAGTATGATGTTTTCAGTTACTGAAAATGGATTCACAAGGGTGAAATGCTGGTGTACCATTCCTATTCCATTGTCTATAGCATCTTTTGGCGAATTAATCTCTACCTTTTTTCCTTTTATGTATATTTCCCCCTCATCCTTGGAGTACATTCCATAGAGTATCTTCATTAGTGTGGTTTTTCCTGCTCCGTTTTCTCCAAGAAGAGAAACTATCTCGCCCTTGTAAGCTTCAAAATTTATGTGATCATTTGCTAAAACTCCTGGAAATCTCTTTGTAATACCTTGCATGGAAAGAATCTTTTCCATAGGCTTCTCCTTGTTACTATCAAACATAAAAATAAGGGGGAGACTTCTCCCCCTTATTTAATCTAAACTCCTACTAATCAGACTTTGGAGTGTTTTCGTCAACTGGAACTCTGAAGAGTCCGTTTATTATATCCTGTGTCTTCTTCTCTATCAATGTTTTTACGTCCTCTGGGAGTTTATCTTTCCACTCTTCACAGAGAACGAGCTTTGCTCCGCCCTTACCCATCATGCTCCAGTCTTTAAGATCAACTGCTTTGAAGGAACCGTTCTTTACTGATTCAATTACAAACTTAACTGTGGGCCACATATCCCATACAGGGCTACCGATGACAAGACCTGGTGCAAGATCACACTGGTCAAGTATGTTTCCAAAGACCGGAATGTCTCTCTCTTTACATGCATCAATTACACCGTATCTTTCACCAAACATAACATCTGCACCTGCCTCAATCTGTGCGATGGCAGCTTCTTTTGCCTTTGGTGGATCAAACCAACTACCTATGAATGTAACCTTGACTTTTACATCTGGATTGACTTCTTTTGCACCAACAATAAAGGCATTAACGATCCTGTTGACCTCTGGTACAGGATAACCTGCAACTACGCCAATAATATTGGATTTTGTGAGGTTACCTGCAATGAGACCTGCAAGATATGCTGGTTCATGAATCCAGTCATCAAATACTGCGAAGTTTGGATCCATTGGACCACCACCAGAGCCAAAAACAAAGGCAATATTTGGGTAATCCTTTGCGACTCTTCTTGCAGCCTCTTCATTACCAAAAGCATCTCCCATAATGATGTCTGGTCCCTTGTCTGCGTATTCTCTGAGTACTCTCTCGAAATCAGAGTAACCTACGCTTTCTGTCCACTCGTATTCTATCCCCAGCTCCTCCTTTGCCTTTAATAGAGCGTGGTGGATAGCGCCATCCCACGGTTCCTCGATAGGTGTTGCGAAGATACCCACCACCTTGAGTTTTTTCTCCTCAGGTGGTTGCTCTTGCGGTTGCTCTGCTGGAGCACATGCTGTAAATAGAAGTATTCCCGCAATGATTAAAACTCCAAGAAGAATTAGTCCTTTTTTCATTTTTTACACCTCCTCAAAGGTTTTCCTAATTACACTTTAGACTATGTAATAAAATTTGTCAAGCTTCGTCAGTTTTAGCACAAGAAATGCTGTATAATTAAGTATATTAAGGCATTTGAAGGAGTGGAATATGAGAAAAATAAAAGTTGCAGTTTTTGGAACTGGATCAATGGGAAGAGGTATGATTTCATTGATTCTAAAGAAGAAAGAACTTGAACTTGTTGGGGTGGTGGCAAGAAGGAAGAAAAGGGAAGGAAAAGATGTTGGAGAGATTATTGGAGAAGGTAAGATTGGGATAGAGATTAGGAATGATACAAAGGAAATCATAGATAAAGGAGTGGACATTTTTCTTCATGCCACCTGTTCAAAGGTAAAAGATGCATATCCTGAGATAAAAAAGATAGCTGAAGAAGGAGTGAATGTAATAACAATTGCAGAGGAGATGGCTTATCCGTGGATAGTTGAACCAGAGCTATCCAGGGAACTCCATAAAATTGCCATAGAAAATAACGTTACGATTTTGGGTACAGGTATAAATCCTGGTTTTGTCCTGGACACTCTTATAATAACTCTTACAGGTATTATGAGTAAAATTGATAGAATCTATGCAAAAAGGGTAAATGATTTATCTCCATATGGACCAAGTGTTATGAAGACTCAAGGAGTTGGAACTACACCAGAGGAGTTTGAAAAAGGACTTAAATCTGGAGAAATTGTAGGTCATTTTGGTTTTCCTCAATCAATCCATATGATAGGTGAAGCAATAGGCTGGAAGATAGAGAAAGTAATAGAGGAAAGGAAGCCAATAATCTCTAAGGTAGAAAGAAAAACAAGGTATGTAACTGTGAAACCTGGTATGGTAGCAGGATGTCACCACAGGGGAATGGGAATTGTGGATGGAGAAGAGAAGATAGTACTTGATCACCCTCAACAGATACTTCCGCACCTTGAAGGAATTGAAACAGGAGATTACATAAAAATAGATGGAGAACCACCAATAAATTTTGTGAATAAACCAGAGATAAAGGGTGGAGTTGGAACCATTTCCATAGCAGTTAACATG
>QMOO01000004.1 GCA_003648245.1 Caldisericota bacterium | reverse complement strand
TCATCTCTTTCTTCCTTCCCAGAAAAATTTCTCAATATCATCTATAACCTTTGAGAGATTTGAAAATAGATTGTTCAAATCAAACTCCTCTGTATTCAGTCTGTAAACTGGACATAAATTAAAGCCTTCTATCCATTTCTCATAGGCTTCATTTAATCTCTTCAAATAACTTGTTTTAATACTCTTTTCATAAACTCTCCCCCTCATCTCTATCCTCTTTTTTAAAACCTTAACTGGAGCATAAAGATATATAAGAAGATGGGGTGAAGGAAAATCCTTTATTACTCTATTATAAACTTCTTTATATAAATTATACTCTCTTTTTGTTAGAACAAGTTTAGCAAAGATTTCTGCATCTTCATAGATGGTTCTGTCTATTATAAAGGAATCTGAGCTCTTTTCGATAATCTCAAGAATTTTAAGGCGAGAGAGAAGGAAAAAGAGCTGTGAGTGGAGTGCCCATCTCTTTGGATCCTTATAGAAATTTTTTAAAAAGGGGTTCCTGTCCTGAGGTTCAGGAACAATGGAGAAGTTCCATTTCTTAGAAAGTATCTTTGCCAGTGTGGATTTTCCAACCCCAATATTTCCACATATGGCAACAACAAATTTTCCCATATTCTAATTTTAGTAGGTTTTTAGAACTTTTCAAAGGACACAACTTCATCAAATGGTTTTCTTCTCTTCTTTGGCACCTTTTTTTCTTTAGGATAGCCAAGGGTGAGAAGTGTAACCACCCTCACATTTTCTGGAATTTTAAGCAACTCTTTAACGATTTTCTCATTAAAATCACCTATCCAGCATGTTCCAAGACCAAGATGGGTTGCCTGAAGGGTCATGTGGTCTACGGCAATGCCTATATCAAGAACAGCGCTATCAAACCAATAACCCATGGGAAAACCATCTCTAACTTTACAAGCAACAATAAGGACAGGTGCTTCAGCAATGAATTTACCCCATGTGGTTGGTTCTGCAATCTTTCTTCTTGTCTCTTTATCCCTTACAACTATGAACTTCCATGGTTGGTAGTTGCATGCAGAGGGTGCAAGCCTTCCAGCTTCAAGGACCTCTCTTAATTTCTCCTCCTCCACATCTTTATCAAGGTACTTTCTAACGCTGTACCTCTCAAGTATCTCTTTTAAAATCAACTGAATCACCCCCTTTATTCAGTTAGAAGTGTCTCTATATATTGCTCAAGCTTTGCCTTCAAATCTGGAACAAGTCCTTCTATCTCTATAACTATCCTTCCCTGTTTATCAATAAGAACAAATCTTGGAATTCCCGTAACTTTATATACCTCTGCAACACTAAAGGCATTTATAAGTATTGGGTAATCCATATTGTTTTCATTAACATATTGAGCAACTTTATCCATGTCGTTTTCTCTGTCAAGATTTATACCTAAGGCTACAAAGCCCCTTTTATGATATTCATTGTAGATTGAAACTATTATTGGAGTTGATCTTCTACATGGGCCACACCATGTAGCCCAAAAATCTAAAAGAACAACCTTTCCCCTGAGCTCCGATAGAGATATAACCCCACCATCAAGGGTGGATAGTGTAAAATCTGGTGCTTCTTTTCTATTTGAAGTATCCAATTTAGGTTTATTGGTTTCGCTCTCTGTTCCTGCAGAGCAGGAAATGAGTAATACAAGTAAAAGAGATACAATTATCAATCTTTTTATCATTTCTTCCTCCTCTTTTTCCTGGATACCTTCCTTTCATTAAGGATTTTCTTGCTCCATCTTTTAGCATTGTAAAATACATACCAGAATGGAAGCACAATTGATAGAACATAAAGGATAATTCCTATTATATTTAAAATTAAAAGTGTGCTGGAAGATGGATTCATCTTCTCAAACAGAGGTAAAAGAATTCTAAAGGAAAGTGTGTTCTTTAAAATTATACCTATAAGTAAGGAGGTTAGCCCTATAGGAATAAAAAATAGACCAAGAGTTAAACCCTCAGAGAGAAACTCAGATGGTTTTTTATCCTTTCCCTTCTTTACCTCTTTTCCAACAAAAGAGAAGAAATGGGATCCCACTGAAACAAGGTAGACAAGAATTACTGCAAGAAATGGACCCCTCAGAGAAATTATCTTCATGTCCTTTAAAACTTCCCTTAATATAAAGAAAAGGATTATAAGATGGGGAATAAGGATAAAAATTACAAAGGTACTTATCTTGCCCCATAAGGCCTTTATCTTCGGAAATTTTTCCCTTATTGTTCTGTACATAAATACACCAAAGTAGACAAGCACAAATAGGCCTGCTGCAAGGGAGATAAAATATCCGAAGGCTTCGAATATGTTAGCAGGGAAAGTAGAGAAGTAAACTGAAAACCCCTTAACTGTTTTTTCTGGAAGATTGAGGGCAATCAGTGTCCCTCTCCCTGTAAAGATATAGGTGAATCTCTTCATGTTTTCAATAAAGAAATAGGAGATGTAAAATAGAGGAATTCCAATCCATGATAGAAAGATATTTCCAAGAAATATAAGAGCTCCAAAGACAATAGAAAAAATAAGATAAACAAATGGGTTTTTAAGAAAAGTAAATTTGTTAAGATAGGTCTGGGTTAGAGATAATGTCTTCAGTCTTAAAATAAATTCAGGATTTTGATTTAAAGAGGGTACTAGAAGGGCGATAAGAAGAAGGAAGATAATAAAATTAACAACAAATAAAAAATGAGGATGAAGAGAATATACTTTAAGTATAAAATCTTCAATATGTTTTTTCATGGTTAGTCCTCCTTAAGGATTTTATCCTTCATATTATACCATAAGGAAAATATTATATAATCAGTATAAAAACAAAGGAGGGATGAATGAGAACCTTTCTTGCTTTGCCGATAAGGGAAGATGTAAGAAAAAGAGTGAATTCCTTCGTAAAAGAAGTCTCAAAAAGAATAAAATCAAGGGTAAAGTGGGTTGAGGAAGAGAATCTTCACTTCACCATATTTTTCTTTGGAGAGGTGGAAGAAAGACAGGTAGAAAGAATAGAATCTGTAATAAATGGCAAAATCCATCTTTTAAAGAAGTTCAATGTCAGATTAAACGGTTTATCCTTTTTTCCCAATGAAAGAAGGGTAAGGGTTGTGTGGATTGGGGTAAAAGAGGGAAGCGACGAAATGAAGTCTATATATTCAACTCTTTACACGGAATTTAGTAGATTCTTAAAGATAAGAAAGGAAAACTTTGTTCCTCATCTTACCATTGGAAGGGCGAAATTTGGACTTAATGAGAGCGAAGTAAAGCTTTTAAAGGAAGAAAATCTAACTACATCATCGTTTACAATAGATAGATTGATTCTATTTGAATCAAAGCTTACCCCAAAGGGTCCAATTTATACTCCACTTAGAAGCTTTTTCTTTAAAGGCTAAGTTTTGTAAGTATTTCCTCAATGTCCACAACGCTATTTTTATAATCCTTAACAAAGAATTTTTTACCCTTTTTTAAAACCTTATGTCCCTCCATTTCAAGTAAGACCTTATGATTCTCATCACCTCCAGGATACTTCGGATTTAAAAAACCTCCACTCTTCAAAGTTCTCCAGTATGGAGTTATATTTTTCTTTCCCTCTCTTCTATCATCCTCAGCAGCATTTGCTGAAATCCACACAAATATACCGGTGGTTAAAGGACACGCAGTTGTTGTATTATGTTTTATTCTAAGAATCTCTCTTATCTCATTAACTGTTATCAGTTTTCCAAATGGGACAAATCTCATAATTTCATCCACTTCTATGGGAGCTGGAATTACCATGGTCCCTTCACCAAATTTATCTTTTAATTTCCCCGTTAGTTCAACAACCTTTGGGAGGTCCTTTTTATCCAATAACTTTTCCCTCCATGTTTTTTTCTTTTTCACTTTTATCCTCCTTAAAATAAATTATAATTTATTTTAGGAAAGTATAAAGAAGGAGGAAGACATGAAAATTTTGAAAGAAAAGAAGATAAAGGATAAGATTATTCAGGTGGTTAGAGGAGATATTACAAAGGAAGAAGTTGATGCAATAGTTAATGCTGCAAATAAGTATCTATCCCATGGTGGCGGCGTAGCAGGAGCTATTGTAAGAGCCGGAGGCCGCATAATACAAGAAGAGAGTAACGAAATTGTGGAAAAGAATGGACCTTTAAACACTGGAGATGCCGTAATAACAACTGCTGGAAACCTTCCATCAAAGTATGTGATACATACAGTTGGTCCTGTATGGGGAGAGGGAGATGAGGAGAGGAAGTTAAAGAAAGCTATCTTGAGTGTTCTCAGGTTGGCAACAGAAAAAAAACTTGAAAGTATCTCCATACCTGCTGTAAGCTGTGGGATATTCGGTTTTCCAAAGAAAAAGGGAACAAAAATAATATATGAAACTGTGAAAGAGTTCCTCAAAAATGAAGAAACAGATCTTAAGGTTGTAAGACTTATAGGAATAGGCGAAGAAATACCTACCCTTTTCTCCCAGGCAATGGATTAAGAGGGCGGGCTTATCTCTACCGGTTTGTTTATATCCTCTACAACAAAACTTACCTTTGTAGTTACAGTCTTCCCCTCTTCGTTAAATCCTTTATCTACAACAGATATTTTTCTTATGATTCCACTCTCTTCGCCAAGATAAACAAAACCACTGGATTCAGAAAAGGCATCTTCCCATTGAATTTTAAATACAACACACTTCTCATCACCAAAGGTTGTTTCCTTCAAGAACGAGAAAGAAGAAGGTTCTGCTTTCATGGTGAAAAAGTCTACCACATCTGAGAGTTTCAGAATTGGAATATTCTCTGATTCTTCCTTTTCAACTTTTTTAAATTCCTTGTCCTTTCCGTCTCTTAAATACACATAGTCCTTAAGTATATAGACTTCGGTAAATGATGTATTTTCTCCTTCCTCCTCAGATACAAAATGGATTCCTTTTCCAAGGGAGTATGAGAGCTGTATTGAGAAGGTATCCTTTTTACCATCAACCTCACTTTCGATAAAGTATTTTGCATTATAACTTTTAAGGGTAGACACTCTTTCCTTGAAATCCTCCACCAGCTCACTGAATGTAAAGGGCTCAAGGGATATCTCTATAACCTGAAGGCCAAACTTTGATGGAAAAGCTTCTTCAAATGTTTTGTATCCGGGTTTCTCCACTGTTATTACCTTCTTCATAGGTGGAGCAAAGGCTCTGAACTTTCCCTCTTCGTCTGTTTCAAGTTTTGTAAGTTTATTTATTGTTACTATGGCACCACTTAAGACCTTTCCTGTTTTGGAGTCATACACAAGCCCTTCTATGTGGTTTGCTGTAAGAAAATAGAAGGCTCCTCCCACTATTATCAAAACAACTATCAATAAAATAATCCATCCCTTCTTGCTCATCCTTTTCCCTCTATTTTTTTAATTATTGTCTTAATCCATGAAACAAAGTTATCCCATGGATTTCCTATCTTTATATCTTTATTATACATCTCCCATAGTGATTTGTTAAACTCTTTAATCCTTTCTTCAGCCTTTGTGTACATCATATCTCCCTTTACAAGCTCTTTAATCTTCTCAAAGTATGCCCTCTTTTCTTCCTCTGAGAGTGAAGACAGGTTCTCTGGAACAACATCTGTTATTTTCACTATATGGAGTCCAAACTTTCCTCTTATTACTTCACTCACATCTCCTTTGTCCATTGAGAATACAGCCTTTGAAAGTGCTGAATCGGAAATTGTCCCTTTTCTAAACCAGCCAAGATCTCCTCCTTTATCCTTTGTAGACTCATCATCTGAAAATTCCTGGGCGAGTTTTCCAAAATCTTCTCCATTAAGGATGCGATTCCTTATCTCTTCAAGTTTCTCTATTTTTTTCTTTACATCTTCCGGCTTATCCTTAGCTGGGTCAATAACTAAAAAGATGTGAGAAACCCTCCTTGCTCCAGCATAGAACCTGGTTCTTTCTATAAAATAATCCCACGCCTCTTCATCGGTAATTTTTAAGTCTTTCAAAACAGAGGCGTAAACCTTATCTGAGAGAAGAGCTTCCCTCACTATAGTTTCTATATCTGACTCAAGGAGCTGGAATTTACTCAGTGCTTGTTTATAGATTTCATCTTTAGAAAGTCCTGTTGCTTTCCTCATTCTTTCTATTTCATCCTGAACCTCTTTGTCTGAAACACTGATTTCATGCTCTTTTGCCCAGTGATCAAGAAGAAGATTCTCCACCATTTCGTTTATTGTATTTTTCTTTATAGCTTCAATATCCGCCTGAGAAAGCTTTATATTCTTATCTTCATAATCCTTTATCTTCCTTCTTACAGCAGCATTAACTTCTGCCTTATATATTTTCTCATTAAAAACTGTTGCTGCTATGTCTCTTTGAGAGAACATCCAGAGAGAAATACCTAATATAATTATCAGTATGAGAAGCGGTATTCTCACATACCTAAAAATATTCAAAAGCGTTTTTTTAATTTTCTTTTTTTTCTTCTTGTCCAGAAGTCTCTTCATTATGGATTATTCTCTCCAGAATTCCTCTGAACTGACTCTCTAACTTTAGAGAGCCAATTCTTGAGGGGATCAAGAAAATGCTTCTTTAAATAGGATGTAATTTCATCCCAGAGGTTCCCCTCTTTTACTCCAAACTCTTTCTTCTTCTCTTCGAGCCATTTTCTCTTAGCTTCATTTCTTCTCTTTGTCTCAAGGTTTTTGATAATATCGTCTTTTACATCCTCGAACCTTGCTTTGACTTCGGGAAATTTATCCTCTACAAACACAATCTCATAGCCTTGAGATGTAAGGAAAGGTTTTGAAAACTCACCTTTGTTAAGGACAAAGACATTCTTGTCCCAGTCTTCTCCTCTAGCTCCTTTTGCAACCTCTCCAAGTTCTCCACCTTTATCTTTTGTTGCCTCATCCTCAGAATACTTCTTTGCAAGCTCATCAAAGTTTGCGCCATTCAGAAGATCATTGTATATCTTTTCTGCAAGTTGCTGTTTCTTCGTTCTATCTTCAGGAGTCATGTTCTTGTCTATTTTTAAGAGAATGTGCTTAACCTTTACTCTTTCAGGCTTGTTGTATGCTTCGCCCTTTGTCTTTACTCCAAGAACCTGAATAATATGAAAACCATATTTAGTTTTTACAGGAGGACTTATTTCGCCAGGTTTAAGAGAGAAAGCAGCAGTCTCAAACTCTTTCACCATCTTGCCTCTACCAAACCAGCCAAGATCTCCTCCCTTATCTTTACTTCCAGGATCATCTGAGTATTTCTTTGCCATCTCAGCAAAATCTGCACCATTTAAAATCTTGTCTCTTATCTCCTCTGCTAATTTCTTTTTCTCCTCTACGGTTTTCTCATCGGCATCCTCAGGAACCTTTATAAGAATATGTCTTGCATGCACCTGAGTAATTTCGCTGAAGTACTTGAGGGCATCTTCTTCTGTTACTTTTA
The DNA here is from genome assembly GCA_003648245.1 of Caldisericota bacterium. Next base: position 13,104 of record QMOO01000004.1, on the reverse strand, counting down.
TCTTTGAGTAAACTGGTGCAAGCACCTTTCTTTCAAGAATATCTGGAATTACATACTTTTCAATCTCTTTTCTTAGGTTTTCCTCATTTTTAAATCTGGATTGGGCAAGTGCCTTCTCATAAGCTTCCTCTGACTCAAATCCACTCTTTATGTTCTCTATTTGTCTATCCACTTCCTTCTTTATCTCTTCTTCGGTGGGTTTTACATCGTTTCTCTTTGCATATTCTTCAATAACAGCCTGGTTTATTAAATCATTTCTTGTCTGTTCTACAATTTGTTCTATTATTGACTTGTATTGAGGATCATCGGGATCTATTCCCATGCTTCTATATTGATTCTTTATAGCCTCAACTCTTTTCTCTATTTCTGCCTTTTTAACGACAGTGGAACCAACCTTTGCTTCAATGCCTCTATCCTTGTAAGCGAGGGCAAAAGTTATCCCTCCTGTAACAAGGATAGCTACTATGAACATTATTATTGATTTTATTATAATGCTCTTTATCCTTTCCTTTCCTTCAATTTTCTCCTTCTCTTTAAGTTTTCTCTCCTTTTTTATCTTCTGTATTCTTCCCATACACTACCTCCTATATTTCTTCTTAGTCAATCTAACTAATTTTATAATAAAAGAGAGAAAAGGTAAAGGTTACTAAATTCTTAAACCTTAAAAACTTGGAAAACCCTACCTGTTGTGCTAAAATTTTAGAGTAAATTTTGGAAACTATAAGGAGGAAGATATGGCAAAGAGAACAAAGTCTGCATTAAAGAATGCAAGAAAGAACTTAAAGAGGAGAATAAGAAATAAATATTATAAGACAAGAACAAAAAATCTCATTAAGTCTGTATTTCTTGCAGAAAACAGAGAAGAAGCTGAAAAAAGATTGAAAGAGACGATATCCTTTATTGACCATGCAACATCAAAAGGAGTCTTTCATAAAAATACAGCAGCAAGAAAGAAGAGTAGGTTAATGAAGAGGTTCTCAGAATTTATAATAAAACTTGAGGAGAATCTTACATCTTTAGAGAAATAACTTCAAGAAGGGTTTGTGGATCACCTTTTCCTATCTTTATAGCTTTTTCCACATCCTCAAGATAAAAGAGTAACTTCATAAGTTTGTTAATATCTATCTCTCTTGCTTCTCTTTCATATATGCCAAAGAGAAAGGGAGAGATGTTCATAACTTTTTGAATCTCCTTTGGCTTAAGTCCCTGCATAAGAGAGACTTTGACATCAAAAACATTTATTACTCTATTCATTAGAATGTAGAATATCCTCTCTATATTTTCTCCCCTATCTATCATTTCTTCTATAAAGAGAATAGTTTTTCCTTTTCTTCCTGTAAAGAAGAGGTTTGAAATATCGAAAATAGAGGTCGATGATATAGGGTAAACGTGTCTCTCTATATCTTCCTTTGTAATTTCTTTCTTATCAATGGATAGGGAAATCTTCTCAATCTCTGTTACAAGATAATCAAGATCAGCCCCTACATTGTAGATAAGGGAGTACACACCAGATTCGTCTACCACTTTTCCGTTCTCTTTAAATTTCTTTCTTATCCAGGCTTTTAAAACTCCTTCTGGAAGCGGTATGTCTCTAACAATTCTTACTAAATCGGAAAATGCTTCCGGGGGAGCGGGAATCTTTTCCTCCAGATCGTCAAACACAACAACTCTATTATCCTTCTTAATTTTTTCCCACTTAAATCCCTTTATCCTTCCAGCATCTTTAACATAAAAAAGGGTAGAGGAGAAAAAGAAAGAGGGAGAACTTATCTCCCTCACAATACTTAAGAAATCTTTTCCTTTTCCATCTATCAAACTTATAGAATCAACCTTTAATGCATCCTTTAATTTTTCAATTATCTGATTTTTTATGTACCTCCCTCTTCCCTGGAGAATATAAAAAGGAAATATTTTCTTTTTTTCTATTTCTTTTAAAGCATCTATATAGCTAACTCTTTGATAGGACTTCTTTTTTCTCAACTTTTTTAAATGTTAACCCCTCTCCCTCTCTATCAACAAGGATTGTGTCGCCTTCCTGGAACACTCCCTCAAGGAGTTTCTCTGAGAGGGGATTTTCAAGTTCTCTCAAAATGGTTCTCCAGAGTGGCCTTGCACCAAACTTCTTATCAAATCCTTTCTCCACAAGAAAATCCTTCGCACTTTCTGTAAGTTCAAGAGTTATGTTTTTCTCATCAAGTTCTTTTCTCACCCTCTTCATCATTATCTCAAGTATCTCCTTTACCTCTTCTTTGGTAAGAGGTTTAAATACTATAACCTCGTCAATTCTATTCAAAAGTTCTGGCTTGAATGTCTTCTTAAGATCAGAAAAAACTCTATTCTTTAGCTCTGTGTAGTTTTCGTCATCCTCTTTGATAAAACCAAATTTCTTCATGGACTCAAAGTTTGTTCCTATGTTTGAAGTAAGTATTATTATGGTATTTCTAAAATCTACAATATGGCCCTGAGAGTCTGTAAGTCTTCCAGAATCAAGAATCTGAAGAAGAATATTGAAAACCTCTGGATGTGCCTTCTCTATCTCATCAAAAAGAATTATTGAATAAGGTCTTCTTCTAACAGCTTCTGTGAGTTGTCCTCCCTCGTCGTAACCCACATATCCTGGAGGAGAACCAATCAATCTTGAAACAGAAAACTTCTCCATATATTCACTCATGTCCAATCTTACAAGGGAATCCTCACTTCCAAATAGTATCTCCGCAAGTGCTCTTGCAAGTTCTGTCTTTCCAACACCTGTTGGTCCAAGAAAGAGAAATGAACCAATTGGCTTATCTGGATCTTTAAGACCGGCCTTTGCCCTTCTTATTGCTTTGGATATAGCCTGTATTGCCTCCTCCTGATCTACTATTCTCTTATGAAGTTCTTCCTCAAGATGAAGAATTTTCTCTCTCTCCTTCACCATTATCCTCGTTACAGGGATACCTGTCCATGTGGAAACTACTTCAGCCACATCTTCTGGTTTCACCACAGGAAATTTCTCTTCCCTTTCCTTTTTCCACTTCTCTCTCTTTTCTTCAATCAGAGCTCTTAATTTTTGCTCCTTGTCTCTTAATTTTGCTGCTTCCTCAAACCTCTGGGACTGAATGGCTTTTATCTTCTTATCCTTGATATCCTTCACCTTCTCCTCGAGTTCAACTATGTCCGGGGGTGTTACACTCGAACGAAGTCTAACCTTTGAACTCGCCTCATCTATTAAATCTATGGCTTTATCAGGAAGAAATCTTGACGTTATATACCTTGTTGAAAGTTTCACTGCTTCAATAAGGGTTTCGTCAGGTATCTTTACTTTATGGTGAGCTTCATATTTGGGCCTTAAACCTTTAAGAATTTTAATGGTATCATCGAAACTTGGCTCTTCAACTATTATTGGCTGGAATCTTCTTTCAAGAGCAGAATCCCTCTCGATGTACTTTCTATAATCTTTTAGAGTAGTTGCTCCGATGCATTGAAGCTCTCCTCTTGCAAGAGCTGGTTTTAATATGTTGGATGCATCAATTGCTCCTTCTGCACTTCCTGCACCTACAAGGGTGTGAAGTTCATCAAGAAAGAGAATTATCTCTCCTTTTGCTCTCTTAATCTCATTCAATACCCTCTTCATTCTCTCCTCAAACTCACCTCTATACTTTGTGCCTGCTACAAGAGAAGAGAGATCAAGGGCAACAATTCTTTTATTCTTCAGCAAATCTGGTATTTCACCTTTAACTATCTTTTGAGCAAGTCCTTCAACAATAGCAGTCTTACCTACACCGGGATCTCCTATAAGTACAGGATTGTTTTTCGTTCTTCTACACAGTATCTCTATTACCCTTTGTATTTCCTTCTCTCTGCCAATTACAGGGTCGAGCTTGTCATTGGATGCAAGGTGCGTTAGATCCCTTGAAAATTGATCAAGGGTTGGAGTTTTTGTCTTCCTCTGAGAAGATTCCCTCTTATTTCTACCTGAACCAAACTTTTTCTCCTCTATAAGCACATAGAGTTCTTCTCTCAACTTTTCAGGATCAACACCAAGCTCCTCAAGTATCTTTATAGCCATCCCCTCCCCTTCTTCTATTATTCCTAAAAGGATATGTTCTGTATCAACATAGTAATCACCCATTTCCTGGGCAATCATTCTTGCAAGTTCCAGAATTCTTTTAACTCTTGGAGTTAGAATTATTTTCTTTGAAGAATAGTAAACCTCCTCACTTCCAATACCTGCCACCATCTCTCTAACCTTAGAAGCAACCTGACCATACTCTACATGAAACATTGATAGAGCCTGGGAGGCAATGCCCTGACCAAGTCTTGAGAGTCCAAGCAGTATATGTTCAGTACCAATATAATTATTGTTCATTCTCTGGGCTTCTTCTTGAGCGAAGAAGAAGGCCTGTCTTGAACTATCTGTAAGATAATCCCAGAATTCCATCTTCACCTCCAGTTCCAATTTAATTATACCATTATTACATAAAAAGCCTTTTTATTTTTAGAAAAAATTTTCATTTGACTTAAAAATCTGTGGGGTGTAAATTAAAAGAAAGAGCATTAAAATCCTAAGGAGGCGCCATGAGTAAAGTAAATCTCACAAAACAGGCAATTTTTGTCCTCGAAAAAAGATACCTCAAAAAAAATGAGAAAGGGGAAGTTATAGAAAGCCCTGAGGATATGTTTGAGCGTGTGGCGAGAACAATAGCTGAAGCAGATAAGATCTATGATAAGGAAGCTGATATAGAAAAAACCTACAATGAATTCCTAAATGTAATGGAAGAGCTAAAATTCATTCCCAACTCTCCAACACTCATGAACGCAGGAAGAGAACTTGGACAACTCTCAGCCTGCTTTGTTTTACCTGTTGGAGACTCCCTCACAGAAATATTTGATGCGATAAAGCATGCTGCATTAATTCACCAATCAGGGGGAGGAACAGGCTTTTCATTCTCAAGATTGAGACCCAAAGGTGATATAGTCAAAAGCACAATGGGTGTTGCTTCAGGGCCTGTATCATTCATGAAGATATTTGATGTAGCTACCGATACTATAAAACAGGGAGGGGTAAGAAGGGGAGCAAATATGGGCATTTTAAGAGTTGATCATCCAGATATCCTTGAATTCATAACAGCAAAGGACGAAAAAGGGATTCTTACCAATTTCAATATTTCTGTGGCAATAACAGATGAATTTATGAGAAGGTACTTTGATGATGAAGAGTATGAGCTTATAAACCCGAGAAATGGGAAAGTTTGGAAAAAGTTAAGGGCAAAGTATGTTTTTGATTTAATAGCAGAACACGCCTGGAAAACAGGTGATCCAGGCGTAATTTTTATAGATACCATAAACAAACACAATCCGACACCCAATGTTGGGGATATAGAATCCACGAACCCCTGTGTGGTTGGAGATACTCTTGTAGCTACAGATGAAGGACTTGTTGAAGCAAGGGACCTTAAGAAGGGAATGAGAGCATGGAATGGTAGAGGATGGAACAAGATAGAGGAAGTTATAAATAATGGGGTCAAAAAGATATATAAAATTACTTTGAAATCTGGATTGGAAATTAGAGTAACTCCTGAGCATAAACTTATGACAGAGGATGGATGGAAAGAGGTGAGGGACTTAAAACTTCATGATAGAGTTTTTGTTCCTTTGAATTATCCAGAGGTAAAATCTAACAAAACAAAAGATATAGAATTCTTTGAACTTATTGGATATTTTATTGGAGATGGATCTTTAAGCAATTCAAATCATGTATCTTTACATGTGGGAAGTGACTTAGAGCTTGTCAATCATCTCTCTCCTATACTTGAAAGATTCTCCGGCTCCTCCTACATTATGGAGAGGGAGAACCAGTTTATAGTGGATACTCATGTAAAACAGTTTGCAGAGAAGCTAAGAGGAATTTTTGGGATAGAAACTTCCAAAAGCATAGAAAAGGAGATTCCTAAAAAATTCCTGAGGGAGGATACAGAATCCATAAAAGCACTTCTTAGGGGAATATTTTCTTCTGATGGAACAGTTTATGAATCAAAAGGAACTATCACGGTTGCTCTTTCTTCCTCCTCAAAGAAACTTCTAAAACAGGTTCAGATTCTTTTACTCTATCTCGGTATCCCATCTACATTAACAAAGGAGAAAGGGGAAGAGACAAAAACTATAAAAGGAAAAAGCTATAGAACAAACTCTACTTACAGAATTTTAATCTCTGGAGAAAGAGCGAGCTTATTCTTTGAAAAAATAGGATTTATTGGAAAAAAGAAAGAGAAGTTTAAGAAACTCGCAGGGAATAAAAATACATACTCAACACTAAAAAAGTATGAATATCAGGAAATTATAAGCATAGATGAAGATGGCGAGGAAGAAGTTTTTGATATAACTGCACCGCCAGAGTATACATGGATAACCAATGGAATATTAAGCATGGACTGTGGTGAGCAGCCTCTTCTACCTTATGAATCGTGTAATCTTGGCTCCATTGATGTATCCAAGTTTGCGGTAGATGGAAAGATTGACTATAACTCTTTGGGAGAAGTTGTAAGAACTGCAGTTCATTTTCTTGACAATGTAATTGATGTAAATAAATTCCCGCTTCCTGAAATTGAAAGGGAAACAAAGGGTAACAGAAAAATAGGTTTGGGAGTGATGGGGTTTCATGATCTACTTATAAAGCTAAGGATTCCTTACGATTCAGAAGAAGCACTTAAAGTTGCAGAAGATGTGATGAGTTTTATAAGCAAGGAAGGCTGGAAGAAATCAGAGGAACTTGCAGAAAAAAGAGGAGTTTTCCCCAACTGGAAGGGAAGCGTATTTGAAAAAGAGGAAAGAAAGGTCAGGAATGCAACAATCACTACAATTGCCCCAACTGGATCTATAAGCATAATTGCTGGTTGTTCTTCTGGAATTGAACCTTTATTTGCACTTGCATTTAAGAGAAAGGTAGCTATAGGAGAGTGGAATGAGATACATCCAATATTTGAAAGGGAACTTAAAGAACGAGGACTCTATTCAGAAGAGTTGATGGATAAAGTTATTGAAGAGGGAAGCATTCAGGATATAGAAGAAATTCCAGAAGATATGAAAAGAATATACGTTACTGCACATGATATACACTGGGAATGGCACGTAAAGATGCAGGGAGCCTTTCAAAGATACACAGATAACGCTGTTTCAAAGACAGTAAATCTCCCTCAGGATGCTAAAGTTGACGAAATAAAGAATATATACCTTACAGGATATAAACTTGGTTTAAAAGGAATAACAGTATATAGAGATAGATCTAAAGAGACTCAGGTACTTATAAGAGGAAAGGAAGAGAAAAGAGGAGAGAAACTAAAACCAAGACCAAGACCTAAAATTACCTTTGGTGCCACAATAAAGATGAAGACTGGATGTGGCAACCTGTATGTAACTATAAACGAAGACGAAAATGGAATATGTGAAGTCTTTTCAACTCTTGGGAAGGCTGGTGGGTGTGCAGCATCTCAAACTGAGGCAATTTCCAGACTAATATCCCTTGCTTTAAGATCAGGAATTGACCCAGATTCCATAGTTGATCAATTAAAGGGAATCAGGTGTCCAAATCCAACATGGCAGGATGGAGATAAAATTCTATCCTGTGCAGACGCTATTGCCAAAGCAATAGAAAAGTATCTTTCCATGAGAAAAGAGGAAAAGAAAAAGATAGTTGTTGAGGAGAAGGCAGAGGAAGAAAGTGAAGAGGAACCTAAGATAAATCTTGACATACCTTTATGCCCTGAATGTGGAACTCCAATGATAAGTATTGAGGGTTGCTGGACGTGTCCAAAGTGTGGATACTCAAAATGTGACTGATGAGAGAGCATGCCAGTTTATTAATAATCAACGCATCAGAGATAGTAACACCAGAAGGGAATGTGCCGAAAAAAGGTGAAAGCTTAAAAGAATTAAAAGTCATTAAAGGTGGCGGTATAGCCATAAAAGATGGAAAGATTGTTGATGTTGGAGAGAGTGAGAGAATAAGGGATGTATATTCAGGAGAAAAGGAAATAGATCTTTCTGGTGAAAGTATTGTTTTACCTTCTTTTGTTGAAGCCCACACGCACCTTGTTTTCGGTGGAACAAGAGAGGAAGAGTTTCTTATGAGACTATCTGGCGTAAGTTATCTTGAGATTCAAAGGAAGGGGGGAGGAATATACTCCACAGTAAGAGCAACAAAATCCCTTGAAGACGCTAAACTCATAGAAAGAGCACTCTCCTTTATAGAAAAAGGAGAAACCCACGGTATTTCAACCTTTGAAATAAAAAGTGGCTATGGTCTCTACATTGAGGATGAAATAAGGATATTAAAAATTATAAAAGAAGTGAAGAAAAGAAATAAAAATATTATTTCCACCTTCCTACTTCACCTTCAACCAAAGGGAATTGATAGAAGTGCTTATTTTAAGAAAGCTATTGAAAACCTAAAATTTATAAAGGATGAAGAACTTTCAGACTTTGTTGACATATTCGTTGAGAAGGATGCCTTTTCAAAGGAAGAAGCATATACCTTCCTATCTGAAGCAAAAAAACTTGGATTTAAAACCTCTATGCATGTTGATCAATTTAACACTATTGGTGGAATTGAAGTGGCTATAGAGTTGAATCTAAACTCCGTGTCTCATCTTGATAAAACAGATACAGAATCTCTTAAAGAGCTAGCCAAAAAAGATATAGTGGGAATTATATTTCCAACAGAGAGAATGTTTCTTTTAAAAGAGGGAGGATTGGGAAGACGGATTGCTGACAGTGGCGTTCCTCTGGCAATATCAACAGACTTCAATCCGGGAACGTCACCTACAATAAACTTTTATCTTGTTCTATCTCTTTCTGTTATAAGAGAAGGTCTTTCCATTGAAGAAGCAATAAATGCTTCTACCATAAACCCTGCTTTCGCTCTATCCATCCATGAGAATACTGGAAGTATAGAAAAAGGGAAATCAGCTAATCTTCAGATTCTCTCGCTTAAAACATACAAACTCATACCTTACTTCTTTGGAATGAATTATTTAAAATATCTTATAAAGAATGGAGAGGTAAAACATGCATTTTGACAGAGAAAAAATTATAGAAGCGATGAGGATGATCATTGATGCCATTGGAGAGGATAACAACAGAGAAGGACTTAAAGAGACTCCAGAAAGAATTGCAGATATGTTTGAAGAGATATTTAGAGGACTATATACAGATCCACGAAGCTTCTTAAAATCCCAGTTTGTGGAGGAAAGACATCAGGAAATGGTTATCTTAAGAAATATCTCTTTCTTTTCAATGTGCGAGCACCACTTCCTCCCTTTCTTTGGAAAAGCCCATGTAGGATACATACCAAACGGGAAAATCGTTGGCATTTCAAAAATTGCAAGGGTTGTAGATACGCTCGCAAGGAAACCACAACTTCAGGAGAGACTTACAAGTGAAATTGCAGATATCATATTTGAGGAACTTGAACCACTTGGACTTGGTGTGGTTCTCGAGGCAGAACATTTGTGTATGGTAATGAGAGGAATAAAGAAACCTGGCAGTTTAATAGTAACATCAGCAATAAGAGGTTCATTTAGAAAATACGCCTCAACAAGAAGTGAATTTCTGTATCTTATCTCAAGAGGAAGAACAAATGGAATATAGAATAAGGGAAATACATCTTGACGAAAGGGAAGTAGAGAAAGAGCTCGAAAGGATAGAGGTTCATCCAGTTGGAATATCTATTATGAAAAATAAGGGTAAAATAAGATTTCTGAAGATAGAAAATATAGATGTAAGAGCAGCAAATATTCTAAAACAGGAGATGCTTTCCATTGGAGGAGAAGTTGCTTTATCCAGAGATGCATTTTATCTTGGAAAGAATGAGTGCAGGGCAATTGTTATGGGAACAGTTCATCACTTCAACAGACTGATTCCAAAACTCAAACTCCAGCCTTTTGGTTTGAAGGATCTCGCAGAGGAGATGGAGAAAATAATACATAGGACTCCAGTAAAAGCTACAAGGATAGGGGATACTCTTTTTGAGTGGGGAAAAAGAACCTATATAATGGGCATAATAAACTTAACTCCAGATTCCTTTTCAGGAGACGGACTCTACTCAAAAGAAAGATTTGTTGATAATGCTTTGGGTTATGCCTGTCTCCTCAGAGAATGGGGGGCAGATATAATTGATATAGGAGGAGAGTCAACAAGACCGGGAAGTGAAGAAGTATCCTACGAGGAGGAGAGAAGAAGGGTAATTCCTGTATTGAGAAAACTCGTTAAAGATATTGATTGCCCTATTTCAGTGGATACAAATAAATGGGAGATAGCAAAAGAGGCACTTCACCTTGGTGCAAGTATGATAAATGACGTCTGGGGGTTAAAAAAAGACAAAGAGATGGCAAAGATCGTTGCAAAATACAATGTTCCAGTGGTAATAATGCATTCTATAGATGGAAGAGGTGGACCTCCTCCAGAGGGGTATTATAAGGATGTTGTGAGTGATGTGTACTTCTCTCTTAAAGAAAGGATTGAATTTGCCCTTGAGAATGGAATAAAACCTCATAATATAATAATAGATCCGGGAATAGGCTTTGGAAAAGGAACAGAGGAGAATATAAAGATACTCTCAAAGCTTTCTGAATTTAAAACTCTGGGATATCCCCTTCTTGTTGGAACGAGCAGAAAGAGTTTTATAGGTGATATTCTCTCTCTACCACCTGAAGAAAGATTGGAGGGAACTATATCAAGCGTTGTAACCTCAATTGCAAAAGGAGTTGACATCGTAAGAGTGCATGATGTAAAGGAGATAAAGAGAGCAACTATAGTTGCTGATAGGATACTAAGATGAAAGTATTCTTAAAAGGTATGGAATTTTTTGCCTATCACGGCGTTAATAAAGAGGAAAAAATTCTTGGACAGAGATTCAAAGTGGATGTGGAATTTTATGTAGACGAAGTAAAGGGAGATAATATCGATAATACGGTAAGTTACTCCTATGTTTATAAACTGGTAAGAGAAATTGTGGAGGGAAAAAATTTTAACCTTATGGAATCCCTTGCAAAGGAAATTGGGAATGAGATCTTAGCAATAGACAAAGTTAAAGAGGTGCTGGTGAAAGTGATCAAGGTTTCTCCTCCAATAGATGGAATTCTTGAGGAAGCAGGAGTAGAATACAGGAAGAAGAAATGAGGATTGTGTTTTTTGATTTTGAGACAACAGGGTTGAATCCTGATTTAGATAAAATTATCGAAGTTGGAGCCGTAAAGAGTGAAAACGGAAAGATACTCTCTTCATTTTCTGTGGTAATAAACCAGAGAATCCCCCTGCCTCCAAAGATATCAAAAATAACTGGACTAACAGATGAAGAAATATTAAGGAATGGAAGGGAAGAGAGGGAAGTTATGAATGAATTTTTTGAGTTTATCGGAAACGATCCTCTTGTGGGACACAATGCCATATACTTTGATGTACCATTCATTGAAAAGTATCTTGGAATGCCAATAAAAAACAGAGTTTCAGATACATTAATAATATCAAAATTTCTCCTTCCAGGTTTAAGATTCCACAGTTTGAGGCGTGTAGCTTCGAACTTTGGAATTCCCTGGAATGAGAATCACAGAGCTCTTGAGGATGCTATACTCGCCATGAACCTGTGGGAGAAGTTAAAGGAGAGAGCTAAAACAATTGATGGGGATTTCATTAAAAATTATATAGAGAAATTATATAAAAATGATTTTAAAATCCTTGATGCTTTTTATCTATTTTTAGAGGATCTATGAAGAAACCTCTTAGCATGCGAATAAGACCAAAAACTTTTGATGAATTTGTGGGACACAAAGATGTATTAACAAGGGATTTCAAAGAGAAAATAAGGAGCGGGAATGTTTTTCATCTTATTCTATGGGGACCACCTGGAAGCGGAAAAACAACACTTGCTCTCCTTATAGAAAAGGAGAGTGGTCTGGACCTAATAAGAGTGTCAGGAGCTGAGGTAGGAATAAAGGACATAAGGAAAATAATAGAGGAAGCAAAGAAGAAAAGGGAATTCTTTAAAAAAGAAACCATTCTTTTTATAGATGAAATCCATAGATTAAACAGAAAGGAACAGGATTTTCTTCTCTCTTTCGTAGAGAATAGAGACATTGTCCTTATCGGGGCAACCACTGAAAATCCATACTTCTACATAGTTCCGCCTCTTCTCTCAAGGTGTTTTCTCATAGAGCTCTCACCATATTCAGAGGAAGAGATGAAAAGTATACTTGAGAAGGGACTAAAGGAGACAGGAATAGAACTTAATGGAGAAGCAAAGGATTTCATTGTAGAATTATCCAGGGGAGATGCAAGGTTTCTACTAAACATACTTGAGTCTTTAGAGGGAGATATAAAGAAATCTTTTACAAAGGAAGAGATACAAAAATTTGTTCTCTCAAAAAGGATTAAATTTGATAAAGTTGAAGAGCACTACAATCTAATCTCAGCTCTAATAAAAAGCATAAGGGGTTCAGACCCTGATGCTTCTTTGTACTACCTTATGAGATTAATTGAGGGTGGGGAAGACTTAAACTTTATTACAAGAAGACTTATAATCCTCTCGTCAGAGGATATAGGTCTTTCTGATCCATTTTCCCTTGTCCTTGCCACAAGTGGAGCAGAAGCAGTGGAAAGAGTAGGGCTACCTGAAGCGAAATTGATTCTTTCGGAATTGGTTCTATATCTTTCTAAAGCCCCAAAGAGTAACAAAGTTCTAACAGCGATGAAACTTGCATTAGAGGATGTAAAAAAATATGGAAACATACCGGTACCTTTACATCTCAGGAATCCATCGGTGAAGGGGCTTAAAGAAATTGGATGGGGTAAAGGTTATATATATCCACATGACCATCCAGAGAAAAAAATAGAGTATCTACCAAAAGAGCTTAAGGGAAAAAAATACCTAAAGTAGCGTATCGTTTATTCTATTAAATTTCCAACAACTAACCCTCTCTATTTTTTAGAGTTTTAACAAATTCCTTAGGTGATAATATTCTACAGGTTGACTTAATCTTTTCCTTAACTGAAAGAATGTCATTGTCTCCACTAACAAGAAACTCTGCTTTCTCTTGAATTGCAACAGAAATATAATAGTTATCACTTTTATCC
>QMOO01000003.1 GCA_003648245.1 Caldisericota bacterium | reverse complement strand
TCAACAGTAGATATAGATTCAGAAGGGAATTTCCATTCTGCTGCTTGTGGTGGCGGAACCTCAAGAATCTGGGCATCCTTTACCTATAATGATGGTTGTCCAGGTAATACATGTGTGGGTAATAATATAGTTTACAATGAAGTACCTGTCTTTGCACAGGTTACCATGGGAATAAAGGTGTGGGTAACACCAGAAAGTATAAGTCTTATTTCTGGAGAAAGAAAAGAGTTTAGTGCAAGAACAGAAGATGCGCTTTATCATACAGTAGTAACCCCTCCACCTGTATGGAGCATACTGAATAACGATCCAATGTATCCAATTGGAACAATAGATCCAGATACTGGTTTGTTTACTGCACAATCTGATACGCATCCATCAGGTTATGTTGTTGCAACAATTCATACAACATGCTGTGGTGATATATCTTCAACAGTTCCTCCAATTTCTCCACCAGACTGGGTAATAACATCTGGATTTGTTAGAGTGAACGCTCTTGTTGATGTTGTAAAATCTTCATTTAAAATTTGTGGATCTGGCTTCAGTGTCAATGTAAGATGGTATGTTGATCAACTGGGAGATAAACTGAGAATTACCATAACCACATCAGGTGGTTATGCAAAGATTATTGATAAGACTCCTTCTGTTTCAATGCCAGGTCAGTGGATTAATGTCCCTGTTTATGTCTCTGCTCAGGAACTTGGATTACATGTGGGAGATACTGCTACAGTTACTGTAAGAGGAGAGGTTGTACCTTCCTATCCATCAACAAAGTGGTGGCTTGAAGATTATGAACAATTCTCTTTCCAGGCAACACCACTTCTTACCGTTAACGGTTCTACTGGATGTGATGGAATTCTTATGGCAACCATTGGAGATACTCTTCAGGGTACACTTACTACACTCTCTGATGTTGATTTAGATGGAAACCTTGACCCGATAAGCTTTGCAACTATAGTTCTTTCAGGACCAGGAAGATTTGATGAGTTTGGAAACTTCTATCTTGAACCATGGGCTTTAACAACTGTTTCAACAGCAACTACTGATCTAAATGGTAATTTCTCTCTTGGTACAGGTTGGTTTGATGCACTTGGTTATCATGGTGCAAAGTATGATGGAATATATAGAATTGAGGCTCAAACTTCTCCAAGGGTTTCAATGTTTGTATATCTTAAGTATCAGGAGACAATTACAACTGATCTTGGAACACTTACAGTGGATCTTTCAACACCACAGGTAATTGAAGGAACATTCCAGCTTCCAGGAGGTCTTACACCAGGAAATAACGATGTGTATGTCGAACTCTGGAAGGTAGATCCTGTTAACGGTTTCGAGAGAAAATATATAAGTAATGGTCCAATTAATGAAATTCCACATGCAGGTCTTCCACCGCAAACTTATCAACCTGTAAAACTTGGACCAAATGGTTACTTTAAGATTTACGCCATAATAGATGAACTTGGAAGTTATGCTCTCTTTACAAGAGTAGGAAGTGAGAAGACCAAGATAGGCGATTATAGATTTGGAAGATACTACGATCAGGCTGGAAATCCTGTTCCATATCATCCCTTCTCCATAGGAGCACCAAATTATCAGGCAAAGTTACTTATCGAGCCAACAACTCTATATGCAAATAAACTATGCCACTTCACAATTCTTGTAACAGATGGAACAGGTGAACCTGTAGATGAAATGAGCCTGCATCTTGCAAATAAATTCAGTTATGAACTTCCTCCTGGATGGGTATTCCAGAATCCACAGGTAAAACCTCTATCGAAAGGTACGTATCTCATCTCTGGAACACCAATTCCTCCAGCAGGTTCTGGAACCGGTTCTCTCATAGTTAAAGTTTCAGGTGCAGCGTTAATTTCTCTTCCAATTCAGGCGGTTTCTCTATATAATCCATACGCATACATTGATGTAACAACTGTCCATCTTGATAGAAAGATGTTCCCACCAGTTGTTGGTGAGGAATATATTCTTGTATTTGGATTCTATGAGCCGCCAACACCAGGTCTTACAGTATTTGATCCAGACGAGAACTGGACTCTTTCATCAGATGAGACTGTATTTATGGAGGAGGTTTCAAGAGAGGATAGAGAGATAAGAGTCAAGGTTATACCAACAATGTATACCCCTCTACCCCTTACATTAACTTTACCTCTGAGAGGTGTGGATAACAGAACGGATGAAGAGAGAGGAAGAGTAACATCTGAAACGGCAACATTTAGTGTATTCCCTGTTGCAGATAGTATTAATGGATTTAAGATTGGGGTTACAACCGATCCAGCGGAAGTATCTCAAGGTGGTACAGGTGCTATCAGTATAAGCGTGACAGACACATCGGATATACCTCAAAATAATGCCTGGATTGAAATATGGGGTTACAATAAAGATGGAACACCAGTTTCAGATATGTTCTCAATTGGCGGAGCCGGAACTCCAAATATTGTAATTGACGCATCCCACCTTGATCCACTTAACCAGAATATAATAAACGGAGTTTATACTCAGATGAATGTAGGTTTCAACCATTCAGCAGATCCTGAACATGATAGAACACCAATAGAGATTGGAAGATATGTACTTATAAAGGTTTACTCAGGAAATCCAACTCTTCCAACATCCAAGATAATGGGATACATTCCTTATGCATTCCCAATAAAACCTCAGATGAACCTTGGAATTTCGCTTCTCTCTATAGATGGTTCTCCAGCAAGAAATAAAATAACTGCTGGTTTCTCTCACACACTACTTCTTTCTGCTCCCGGTATCCCTGCAGGATCAACAATAATTGCCCTTGGTTCAAAGGGTTCCACATTTACAGACAATCATGATACAACATATACTCTGACTCTTGGTGAACCTTACCTTGAAGAAGGTGAGGCGAGAATATTTGCTGTTGGACCAAATAGAGATGTTATGGGAGAACTTGATATACCTATTGTAAAGCCTGTTGCTGAAATAATACCTTCAGATAATATCCTTTCTGCAGAGATAAATGAAACAGTGACGATCACACTTAAAGATCCAATAACAAATGCTCCACTGTATGTAGCAAAGATTGGAGTGGACGGAAAGATTGATTCATTCGGTGAACCATTTGGATTTAGATCAGCAATAATGACGAAAGAGGAAGTACCAAATGTTTCCAGTGCAACATTTACTGTAAATGCAAGAGATAACCTTAATCCAACACTTCCAGATGCACCAGAAGTAATTCTTTACTACACAACCACCTCCACTCTTCCAGGGACATACGTTGTTATAAATGAGTTCAGTCTTGTATCTGTAAAAGTGGATGTTGAAATATTTACATCAAGTGGAAAACCACTGGATAAGGCTATAGTTGGAAAATCAAACAGAATAAAGATAACAGTTACTGATGCACATGGACAGCCTGTGACAGGAGCAGAGGTAGGAATTACCTTTGCCTATAATTATGATGCCACAATATACGATCTTAAAGGATACACAGATGATAATGGAGTTGTGATATTCACAAACTTTGTACCTCAGTATCTTGGTGGTTATGATGTTGTGGTGAAGAAAGAGGATAGAGAATATGTATTTAACGATCTCTTCTTCACCAAAGAGCAAACAGAGGATACTGAACCACCAGAAATAACAATAACTGAACCAGAGGATGGAGCAACACTAACACAGAATAGCATAACCGTCCTTGGAACTGTTACCGATGAGTCAGAAATTACAGCTGTCTATGTGAATGGTATGAGAGTTGAACTTCTACCTGATAATTCCTTCATGGTTAATATAACACTTAATGAGGGAGAGAACTTAATAAGGGTTATAGCCGTTGATGAATTTGGAAATATTGGAATTAAAGAGATCCATGTGACATATAAGATTCCAACATTAACCCTTATCATTGATGATGTTCCAAAGCTTGTGAATACCCCAGAGCTTGAAATAACTGGAAAGACTGATCCTGGAGCTACTGTCTATATAAATGATGAAGAAGCAGATGTAGATGACGAAGGAAACTTCTCGATAACAGTTACACTCCTTGAAGGTCTTAATACACTTATTATAAGAGCAGAAAAAGGAACACTTTCCAAGACAAAGAAAGTATCAGTAACCCTTGATTCCATTCCTCCAATACTTAAGGTGAATGTTCCAGAAAAAGTTCAGGATAGAGTATTTGAGGTTTCAGGAACAACAGAGCCAACTGCAACACTTACAATAAACGGGGAACCTGTGATTGTTCAGGCAGATGGCACCTTTACATACACAGTTTCTATGCCAGAGGGAGAGAAAGAGATAACTCTTGAATTTAAAGCAGTAGACAGAGCAGGAAATGAAGCAAAGATAGTAAAGACTGTGATCTATCAGGAAGAGATAATAATAGAGCTTGTGATTGATTCTCCAGTGATTAAAGTAACAAAGAACGGAGTTACCACATCTGTAATTTATGAAATTGCTCCGTTCGTAATGCCACCTGGAAGAACAATGGTGCCATTAAGATTTATTGCAGAGACCTTTGGTGCTACAGTTGATTGGGATCCAGAAACTGAAGGAATTCACATTGAACTTCCAAGAAGCGATGGAAGTACCATTGTTATAGATATGCAACTTGGAAATAAGATTGCCTATGTGAATGGTGAACCATATGCTCTTGAGGTTGCCCCATTCACAGTAGAACCTCAAGGAAGAACTGTTGTTCCAATTAGATTCATCGCAGAGGCATTTGGGGCTCAGGTTGATTGGGATCCACTCCTTCAGAAGGTCACAATTACATTCTATCCATAGTAGGTTAAGGATTAGAGTTTTAAATAAAGAGGGGCATCTACTGCCCCTCTTTTAAATTTGTGAGAAAAGAAATGCTTTTAGTTGGAATAGATCTTTCCATAAAAAGAAAATCTGGTATCTGTGTTGTCGACAAATATTTTAAATTCATAAACCCTAAGCTTCAGCTTGGTTTAACTGTAAGCTTTGATGAGCTTATAAAGTTCCTTTCAGTAGAAAGAGAGATTCAACTTGTGGCTGTTGATGCTCCTCTAACATATCCTAATAAAAATTTTAGAGATGCAGAGGTTGATTTAAGAAGAGAGGGGATAAGAACTCTTCCATTGAATTTGTTAAGGGGCATGAAGAATCTTACTCAGAAGATTACAGGAGTTTATAAAGGAGAAATTGTAGAGACATTTCCAGATGGTGTATTTAAGTTCTTAAAACTTAAAGGCGGAAGGAAATTAAAGTCTGATAGAGAAATTTTGTTTAGAGAATTGAAAAGATTTATAAAGTTTCCACATGAGTTCTCAACTACAAACAGAGATTTTATAGATGCATGCTTGTGTGCCATATGTGGAATATTCTATGTGAAAGGTAAAACAAAAAAGTTTGGTGGCAAAGAAGGAACAATACATCTTCCTCTAATAGAAGATCTTTATAATGACTAAATTGAAGGAAATTTTCTGTGGTATAATTTAATTTGCGGAGAGATGGCCGAGTGGCTGATGGCACCTGCCTGCTAAGCAGGTGAGGGGGTCAACTCCCCCTCCGCGGGTTCGAATCCCGCTCTCTCCGCCATTTTGCGCCCATAGCTCAACTGGATAGAGCGGCGGACTACGGATCCGCAGGTTGTGGGTTCGACTCCCGCTGGGCGCGCCACTTCAATGGAAAAAGATTATATTTTTGTAAAGGGAGCGAGAGTTCATAATTTAAAGAACATTGATGTAAAGATTCCCAGGGGCAAGATAACAGTGATAACTGGCCTTTCAGGTTCTGGTAAGTCCTCTCTTGCCTTAGATACTATATATGCTGAGGGTCAAAGAAGATATGTGGAATCTCTTTCTTCCTATGCAAGGCAGTTTCTTGAACTTATGGATAAGCCAGATGTTGATTTTATAGAGGGGTTATCACCAGCTATTGCTATTGATCAGAAATCTACATCCCATAATCCTCGTTCCACTGTGGGTACAATGACTGAAATATATGATTATATGAGGCTTCTCTTTGCAAGAATAGGAATTCCCCACTGTCCAAAATGTGGAAGGGAGATTAAGAAACAGACCCCCCAGGAGATAGTTGATAAAATACTGACTTTAAAAGAAGGAACAAAGATAATGATTTTATCCCCTGTGGTTAGAGGGAGAAAGGGAGAATACAGGAATCTATTTGAGAAGCTAAGAAAGGAAGGTTTTGTAAGAGTCAGGGTTGACGGAAGTATCTTTACCCTTGATGAGGACATTGAGCTTGATAAGTATAAGAAGCATGATATAGATGTCATTGTTGATAGATTAATTGTAAGAGAGGATATAAAAGAAAGACTCACTGATTCCATAGAGATTTCTCTTAAATATGGAGATGGACTGGCAAAGATACTCATAGTTGATACAGGCGAGGAGAAGATTTTTTCTGAAAAATTTGCCTGTCCTGTTTGTGGTATCTCTCTTCCAGAAATAGAACCTCGTTTATTTTCTTTTAATTCCCCTTATGGTGCCTGTCCTGTTTGCGGGGGGCTTGGTGTAAAAATGGAGGTTGATCCCGACCTTGTTATACCTGATAAGAGTTTATCATTAAGTGAAGGAGCCATAAAAGTTCCTGGATTCCAGAGTATGAATGGGTTTTTCTTTGAGATAATAAGAACTCTCTCTGAAATCTATGATTTTGACATATATACACCAGTAGAGGAGATTGATGAGGAAGCAATAAAGATAATTCTTTACGGAAGCTCAAGCAGAATTCCCATAAATTATATTTCAAGCAATGGGAGAAGTCATAAATACTATATAAGATGGGAAGGAATTATTCCCTCCATTGAGAGAAGATACAGAGAAACAGATTCTCACGAAATGAGGGAAATATACGAAAGATTTATGAGAGTCCTTCCATGTCCTGCCTGTAAAGGAACAAGATTGAGAGAAGAGGCCCTCTCAGTTACTATAAATGGTAAAAATATAGCTGAAGTTTCATCTATGAGTATAAGGGATGCACTTATGTTTTTTAAGAATCTAAAACTTACAGAAACAGAAAAGATTATCTCAAAGCAGATTTTAAAAGAGATCAAATCGAGGCTTAAGTTTCTTATGGATGTTGGTCTATCCTACCTTACTATAGATAGAGAATCAAGGACTCTTTCGGGAGGAGAAGCGCAGAGGATAAGACTTGCAACCCAAATTGGTTCGGGACTTACTGGTGTTCTTTATGTTCTTGATGAACCGACCATAGGTCTTCATCACAGAGATACAAAGAGACTTTTAAATTCATTAAAGAATTTAAGAGATCTGGGAAACACCCTTATAATAGTTGAGCATGATGAAGAAACCATTAGAGAGGCAGATCACATTATCGATATGGGTCCGGGTGCAGGAGAGAATGGAGGGAATGTTGTTTGTTCGGGCACCATAGAAGATATAATTAATTGTAAAAATTCCATTACAGGAAGATATCTAAAGGGTGAAGAGAAAATAGAAATTCCAAAAGTAAGAAGGAGAGGGAACGGAAAATATTTTGAGATTATTGGGGCAAGAGAGCACAACCTTAAGAATATAAATGTAAAAATTCCCCTCAATACATTTGTATGTATAACAGGTGTTTCTGGTTCAGGAAAATCCACACTCCTGTATGATATAGTTTATAAGGGATTAAAGGAAATATTCTATAAATCTCCAGAGAAACCGGGGAAGTTTAAAGAGTTTAGAGGTCTTGAGAATATAGACAGGGTTGTTATGGTGGATCAATCTCCCATAGGGAGAACTCCAAGAAGTAATCCAGCAACATACACTGGAGTTTTTACTCCCATAAGAGAACTTTTCTCAAAAACTCCTGAGGCAAGAGCAAGAGGATATAAACCAGGTAGATTTTCCTTCAATGTAAAAGGGGGAAGATGTGAGGCATGTGAAGGTGCCGGAGTAAAAAGGATTGAAATGCAATTTTTACCTGATGTTTATGTAACATGTGAGGTTTGTAAAGGAAAAAGATATAATAGAGAAACCCTTGAAATTACATGGAAGGGAAAGAATATATCTGATGTTCTTAATATGACTGTGAATGAGGCATACAAATTCTTTGAAAATGTACCCAGCATAAAGAGAAGGCTCTCGCTCCTTATGGATGTCGGTCTTGGATATATAAAACTTGGACAACCAGCACCAACACTTTCCGGTGGTGAGGCACAGAGGGTTAAGCTTGCCACTGAGCTTTCAAAGAAGTTTAAGGGTCATACCCTTTATTTACTTGATGAACCTACAACAGGTCTTCATTTCGATGATGTAAAAAAACTTCTCTCTGTCTTAAATAAACTCGTGGACAAAGGGAACACAGTTATAATAATAGAACATCATCCAGACGTGATAAAATCTTCTGATTGGATAATTGATCTTGGACCTGAAGGGGGAGATGAGGGGGGATACATAGTTGCAGAGGGAGCACCTGAGGATGTTTCCAAAGTAAAAACCTCTTACACAGGCAAAATGTTAAGGAGAGTTCTATAGATATGATAACTTCTTCAAAGCTTTCATTTTCTCAGTGTACCCAAGTTTTGCTTTTTCAACAGCAGCTCTTAATATTTCTATTGATTCATCGTAGGTTCTTCTATCCACAGGGTATGGATACCCATCTTTTCCTCCATGAGCAAAGGAAAAACTCACCGGATCTTTGAATGATAGATCTGAACCGAATATAAGATGCGAAAGTAGAGCTAATGCTCTTAAAGTTTTTGATCCCACTCCTTTTACAAGTAAAAGTTCCTCAAAATTATTTAAGGAAAGGTCTTTTAATTTTGCCACTATATTTTTCAGTCTTTTTTCATCATAATCTTCAAAGAATATTGGATGATGGTATGGAAATTTTATCTTCTTAATGTCTTTTATTCTGTCTAATTCCTTTAAGGATATCTCCTTAGATATTTTGACAATGTCTTTTCTCGTGGCTTCTATGCTTGAATCAATAAGATTTAATGGTTTTTCTTTTCTTTCAGAAACTACACCTTTATGGGGATCACTCACAAAACTCTTTATTTCATCTGATAACCAGTGATACCTTCTTGCAAACTTACCTTCCTTTTTCATACCCTGTTCAATTACTGCCCATTTTGTATCTTTTGTGTAAATAAAGAAGTGATGATATATTGAAAAACCATCCTGAAGCCCATGTGAGTCTACTTTGGCTACAAGTCTTGATATCTTTTTGAGTTCATTTGCTGTGGTAAAGTTTATAAACCCCTTTTCTCCCCATGCCTCTATATCTTTAGGTGTTCTTATACCTCTTCTTCCCTTGCCTCCTGCAAAGAATATACCAATTTCCCTTTCGACATCCTTGAGACCCTCTTTTAATGCACCTGTAACTGTAGTTGTAATACCTGATGAATGCCAGTCAAAGCCAAGCACGCATCCAAAGGATTGAAACCAAACTGGATCGGAAATCCTTTTTATAAACTCATCTCTACCAAAATTTATAACTATTGAAAGGGTAATTTCCCTTGCCAGCTTAACCATCCGAGAGAACAGCCATTTTGGTGCCTTACCTCCATGAAGAGGTAAGTCTGCATAGCCCCTTCTCATTCTATGGAAACTTCTAAAATCCAATTCTCCTCTGAAAGATTTTCTACGAGCTCATCAATTTTAAGATTGGTAGGTACGCTTATATAAAGAATTATATTTAGATATGTCTCAGTTCTCTCAAATTTTACATTATCTATATTTATTCCATGTTCTCCAAGAATTGTTCCAATTTTTCCAAGTTGCCCCGGTTTATCCGTAACTTTAACCAAAAGGATTCTTTTCCTTCTCTCTTTTTTTCCAAAGACTCCGATCTCAAAATCCTTTAGAAGTATCAGGGTAAGGAATGTCAAAAGAGAAACAAGGAAGGCTGGTAAATAAAGTCCAATCCCACATGAGAGTCCAATTGCAGCAGATACCCATACAGTTGCTGCAGTGGTTAATCCTTTTACAGAAAATCCTTCTTTTATGATGGTGCCTGCGCCTAAAAAGCCAATTCCAACAACAATATTTGCAGCAACTCGGCCAGGATCATTGGCAGTTCCAAAGAGCTTATAGAAGTATATGGAACTTATTGTGAAAGAAGCTGAACCTACAGACACAAGTATATGAGTTCTGAGCCCTGCTGGCCTGTTCATTTTCTCTCTTTCAAATCCAATTAACCCTCCAAAGACAAACGCAAGGAGGATTTTAAAAAGAATCTCAAGGAACTCTCCCATTTACTACATTATAGCATTTTGACCTGAATAATTTATTGATTATGCCCTTATTATGTTGTTGTTCTTTTTGGTCTTTTTTGTCTCAAGGGTTAAATAGTAAGCTTTTGGATCCTCCTTTTTGAGGAACTTTTCAAACTTCTTAATGTTCTTTTTAGGCATTGTTATATAAAGTACTTTCTTGTCTCCATAATACCCTTTACCATCCAGTTCTGTTAATACATAACCTTCCTTCCTTAGCTTAAACGCAAGGTCAATTCCTCCTGTTGACGGTACAACAATGAATGTTTCAACTCCAATACCTACCTTTTCCTCTATAAAAATGGCAAAGTAATTTCCAAGAGCGAAACCAAGCGCGTAAACAATTATATTTACAAGATTATCAAGATGAGAGAGCACAAGACTTAAACCATAAATATATATTATTGTTTCAAAGAAAGATATAACAAATGTCCATAATTTATATCCCTTAACCATGAGTATAGTTCTTAGTCCTGCCATTGTCATTCCAACGAATCTTATAAGGAAGATAAGGAAGGCGATTTTAAGAGCTTCTATATCCACCTTTCACCTCCTTTCGGTGGTATAATTAATTTCATGAAAAGAAAAAATTTAATACTAACTTTTCTCATCGTCGCACTATTTTATTCCTTTATCTTCATTTTGTCAAGAGGCACGAACCCCTTGTTTTTTATGGGTACAGGATGGAAATTTTATAAATTGGAAGAGAGAGTATCAGTTAAAGAGATAAAAATACATGAATTGAAAGAAGGGAGGAATGTTTTTGCAAAAAACATAAAACTTTCTCCCAAATGCAGCGGTTTAATCCATGAGGATTTAAAAGAAGCACTGCTTTCTTTCTCTTTCGATTCATACCTCTATATTCCCTTAAAAATGATAATTCCAGATGCTAAAGCTGGAGATTCCATCTATGTTGAGGTGGAAGAAGAGATTGTAAAAGGTGATGCCATAAACTACATTTTTGGACTTCCCGTTAGAATAGAGAGGATAGAGCTTGAAAAACCTATGAGCTTTAAACAGGTGAAGGTAAAGAGAGGTGAAGGATGAGATTACCCGGTATAACACTGCCTATTTTTGTTCTCTATCTTATCTACTTACTCCTTGGTGGATTTTTTATGTACATGGGGGCAAAGTGGGCTAAGATTAAAAACGTTACCTATATTAAATCCTTTCTCTGTGTAATTATTTCAATATTCGCCCAGTGGGTATTTAGACTCTACTACCCGGGGAGAGTTGGTACCATTATCGGTGTTATAGCAACACTTTTCTTAATAGAAGCTATATTTGAAACAAGTTTTGGTAAGGCGTTTCTTGCCTGGATACTTACAATTGTTGCTGAAATAATAGGTGTAATTATTGTATTTCTTGTATTTGGAGCTGTAATTTTTGCATTCTAATATATCTGGTAAAATAAAATTGAAGGAAACTCAAAGGAGGGAGATATGGAGACAAAAGTCATAAAAATTGAGAACCCGGATAACTTAAATGTAATACTTGGTCAGTCTCACTTTATTAAAACTGTTGAAGATATTCATGAAGCACTTGTTACCTCATGTCCAGGGATAAAATTTGGTCTGGCTTTTAATGAAGCGTCTGGTCCATGTCTTGTAAGATACTCAGGAAATGATGAAGAACTTATAAATCTTGCTGTAAAGAATGCAAAAAACGTTGGAGCAGGACATTTCTTTATAATCTTTCTAAAAGATGCATTTCCAATAAATGTTCTAAATAAAATCAAAATGGTTCCAGAGGTTGTAAGGATTTTTGCCGCAAGTGCAAATCCAATGGAGGTTGTTGTCTATGAAACACAGCAAGGAAGGGGAGTTTTAGGTGTTGTTGATGGTTTTTCTCCAAAGGGTGAAGAAACAGAGAAGGAAATTAAAGAGAGAAAGGAACTTTTAAGAAAGTTTGGCTATAAATTATGAAAATTGATGGATATGGTTTCGGCTGGATGAAAATAGAGGGGAAGGTATATAAGAAAGATTTGATAATTTTTCCAGAAAGAATTATAGATAATTGGTGGAGAGAGGAGGGACACTATCTGAGAGAAAGCGATATCTTTGAGGTATTTATCGAGAAACCAGATGTCCTTGTAGTTGGAACTGGTTACTATGGATATATGAAGATTGACGAGGAGCTTCTAAAAAAATTGAGGAATGAGAGTATAGATCTTGTATATGATAAGACAGGGGAAGCTGTTAAAAAATTTAATGAGTTAATTAAAAATAAAAGAGTTGTTGGAGCATTTCACCTAACATGTTAAGGGGAGAAAAACTTAAAAAGGAGGTGTAAAATGTACTACATTATTTACAAGGACAAATTAAGGGAAGGGAAAAGTATGGAAGACTTTAAAAACTGGCTCAGGGAATATATGCCTATTCAAAAAGAATGGGGTGCAAAGGATTTTGATGTCTATAAACCCTTATATGGTGAATCTAATGTCTTTTATGTAAGATATACAGTGGAATCACTGGATAAGTGGAAAAGAGGTCTCGAATCTCCCATGGGTAAAAGATTAATTGAAGCTATAAATAGACTTATAGATGTTGCTCATGTAGAAGTAGAGGTCATGGAGAAAATAGATATGAGTGATATTGAGTTAGATCAAGGAATTTAATCAGATAGAGCAAATTCTACCACACGCTTTGCAAGGGAAAGAGTTGCGTCAATTATAGGTACTTTACTCTCTATATACGGAGTAAGGATTGGTATTTCTGTACATGCGGCGATAAGGATACCTGTTTTTCTCTCAAGTTCCTTTATACACTCATTTAGTATTTCTACCTTCTCCTTAATTTTTCCAGCCTTCACTGCGTATATAACATCCATTACTTTTCTCTGAATGTTTTTTTCTGGAACTATGATTGTGTATCCCTCTTTTTCAAAAATTCTATGGTATACTCTTCCAGCTATTGTTCCTTCTGTAGCCAAAAGCCCGATTCGCTTTACATCTGTGTAGTTCTCTTTTATATCCTTAAGGACACTTTCCACTATGCTTATAAAAGGGACATTTATATTTTTTCTTATATCTTCTACGAAGAAGTGAGCTGTGTTGCACGGCATGCATATGGCATTTGCACCTGCGTTTTCCAGTAACTTTGCAGATTTCAAAAGATATGGAAGAGGGTTTTCTCCCCCACCGAGGATAAACTGAGTTCTATCAGGAATTTGGGGATAGTTGTCTATTATTAAGTGAATATGTTCCTGGTCCTTCTTTGCTGGTGTATTCTTAATTATTTTGTAAAAAAGGTCCAGAGTTGCCTCTGGACCCATTCCACCTATCACCCCGATAATTTTCATTGCTTATTTCCACTTACTCTCGTCTAATTCTCCTTCAGTTTTTGCAACAATGCTTGTTCCAGCAAGGTCTCCAGTGACATTGATTGATGTTCTTCCCATGTCAAGTATTGCATCTATTCCAAGAATCATTGCGTATGCAAGAGCCACAGGAGAACCCTCTTCAACTGGCATACCAACAGAGTTCAAGACGAGAAGTAGCATTATTGCACCGGCACCTGGAACGCCAGCAGTTCCAATGGAGGCAAGTACCGCTGTTAAAATAACTATCATCTGTTGAGCGAAGTTAAGATGTGCGCCAATGGCAAAAGCAATAAAGAGTGCACAGACACCTTGGTAAATTGCTGTACCATCCATGTTTATTGTTGCACCAAGTGGAAGGGTGAAGGAGAATATTCCTCTGTTTATACCCATATTTTCCTCTGCCACTTTCATTGTAACAGGAAGGGTTCCACTGCTGCTTCTTGTTACAAATGCTGTGATCATTGCTTCCTTTGCCTTGGAAAGGAACTTGGCAAAGTTTATCTTGAACATTGAGAGGAGTCCTCCATAAACAACAATTACATGGACTATAAGAGCAAGATAGACTGTTAAGGTTACCATTCCAAGAGGTCCAAATGCTTTTGCTCCCTGTTTTCCAAAGACAACTGCGATGAGGGCAAAAACTCCTATAGGTGCATACTCAAGCACCCAACCAACAACTTTATACATAACTTCTGCTGCGCCATCAAACACTTTGAATACAGTGGTTGCTGATTCTTTAATTCTCTCATTGGCACTCTGCATAAGATAGGATAAACCAATACCAAATATTATTGCAAAGAATATAGTAGGAAGAACCTGTCCGTTTGCAAGAGATGAAAATGGATTCTTTGGTACTATATTAAGAAGAGTTTGAATAACAGAAGGTCTTTTAAGTTCCCTGACCACGCCTTCTACACCACTGAGGTTCAACCCCAATCCTGGATGGAAGAGATTTGCAAAGAGAAGACCAATGGCTACTGCAATTGCAGATGTTACAAGATAGTAAAGAATTATTTTCACTCCCACTCTACCAAGTCTTGCAGGGCTTATACTTGCGGCACCAACCACAAGTGTGAAGAATACAACTGGCATAACTATCATTTTTAATAGACGGACAAAGAGGTCTCCGAAGGGTTGAACCCACAGGATTTTTGGACCAAAGATTAGTCCAACAATGGCACCCAAAATCAAACCTATAAGAATTCTTACAAGGAGGTTTGATTTAAAGTACCAATCAAGCCAGCCTTTCTTCTTCTCAGCCATTTCCTACCTCCTTTAAAAATTCTCTCCATAAATATTTTATTTGTTTTTTTATAAAAAAACAATAGTTAAAAAATTTGGTAAAATCTATTTATAGAAAAACTATGTGGAGGTAAGATGAGTATAAAATCCATTGATATTAAAGGATATGAAAATGTAGGAGTTCTTTTAATACATGGGTTTTTGGGAACCCCTCTTTCTCTTAAACCACAGATTGAGGCTCTTAAAGAGAAAGGATACCATGTAAAAGCTCCGCTTCTTCCAGGACATGGAACAGACTGGAGAGATTTGAAGAATACAAATTACTGGGATTGGATAGGCAAAGTAGAGACCGCTCTATATGAATTAATGAAGGTAACAGATAATGTATTTGTTGGCGGTCTGTCCATGGGGGGCACTTTATCACTTCATATGGCAGAAAACCATCCAGATAGAATCAAAGGGATTTTTCCTATAAATCCTGCTATAAGATTGGATAACCCTCTTGTAAAATTTATATGGTTGCTTAAGTATATTGTTCCTTCTATAAAAGCGCCTCCTACAGATACTAGAGACAGGAGTGTAAAAGAGATTAATTATAATAGAATACCTACCCAAACAGTTTACGAACTCTATAAATTGCTAAGACTAACTGATAAACACCTTGACAAGGTTAAATGTCCAGTAATGCTTTTGGCATCCTTTGAAGATCACATTGTTCCGATTGAACAGAAAAGATACATCTTTGATAGCATAAGCTCTTCGGAAAAGGAATTTATTATCCTTAAAGATTCATACCATACAGCAACGCTTGATCTGGACAAGAACAGAATAAATAAACTTATTATTGAATTTATAGAGAGACACCTATGAGGAAATACATATTTATAACAGGCGGAGTAATGTCTTCCCTGGGAAAAGGGATAATTGCTTCATCTGTTGGGTTAATATTAAAAGCTATGGGCAAGAAGGTCTCAATGCTAAAGTTCGATCCCTATTTAAATGTGGATGCAGGCTCCATGAATCCATATCAGCATGGTGAGGTTTTTGTAACGGCAGATGGCGGTGAGGTAGATTTGGACCTTGGTCACTATGAGAGATTTCTTGGTAAGAATATGACAAGAATAAACAATGTTACAAGCGGTAATCTATACAAAAGCATAATTGAGAAAGAAAGAAGAGGAGATTTTCTCGGACAAACCATACAGGTTATTCCTCATCTTACGCATGAGATAAAGGAAAGAATTAGACTTGTTGGTGAAAGAGAGGAAAGTGATGTTGTTATTATTGAAATTGGAGGGACTGTTGGTGATATTGAATCTCTTCCTTTTCTTGAAGCGGCCTTTGAGTTTAAAGGAGAGGAGGATTCCTGCTTCTTTCACGTCACATATGTTCCATATCTTGAAACCACCAAGGAGTTTAAAACAAAACCCACCCAGCATTCTGTTAAGGAGCTAAGGAGTATAGGAATTCACCCTGATGCTCTTTTCTTAAGGTCAAAAATGAAAGTTGGTGAGGCAGAGAAGAGGAAAATTTCCAAGTATCTGGGAATCCCCATTAAAAATATATTTGGGGTGGAAAATCTTTCCTCACCATACTTCGTTCCTGAGCACTTGCTTGATTCAGGAATCAAAGATACTCTTCATGAACTCGGACTCGAGGGCAAAAAACTGGATTTATCAGAATGGATTGATTTTACCGCTTCCTTAAAAAAAGAGAGAAGGAAAAAGAAAGTTGGAATAATTGGCAAGTATGTAACTTTGAAGGATTCTTATATATCACTTGAAGAAGCCATACTTCATGCAGGAGCAAAGGCAGGGATTGATCCAGAGATTAACTGGATTTCCTCTGAGGAGATTGAGAAAGGAAAAGAGATTCCAAAGGATATCGACGGAATCATTATTCCCGGAGGGTTCGGGAAAAGGGGAATAGAGGGAATGATTATGAGCGTAAGATATGCAAGAGAAAACAAAATTCCCCTTCTTGGAATATGTCTCGGTCTTCAGATTGTGGTAATAGAGTTCTTCAGAAATAGAGTTGGCTGGAGAGATGCACACTCTACAGAGTTTGATAAAGATACAGATCATCCTGTTATAGATTTACTCTCCTCTCAAAGAGAGATTGAAATGCTTGGTGGGACCATGAGATTAGGAGAGGGAGAAGTTATTATAGAGGGAGGAAGTTTAGCTGAAGAAATATATAAAACAAAAGTTATCAGGGAGAGACACAGGCATAGATACACATTTAACCTTTCATACCTTAATGTTTTAAAAGACTACGAAATGGATGTATCCGGGAGATCAAGACAGGGAGAGGTTGAAATAGTGGAGATTAAGAATCATCCGTTCTTTATAGGTGTTCAGTTCCATCCAGAGTTCTCCTCCAAACCTCTCAATCCAAATCCTTTATTTGTCTCTTTTCTCAAGCATCTCTAAAACATTACTAAAATAATCTGGTAGAGGAGTCTCAAAACTCATAAGTTCTTTTGTCCGTGGATGTGTAAATACAATTTTTTTAGCATGGAGCAGTTGACCCTTTAAATTAAACTCTGAAACCCCATACATTTTATCACCTACTATAGGATAGCCAATATATGAGAGATGTACTCTTATCTGATGAGTCCTTCCAGTTTTTAAGGAAACTTCAAGAAGTGTATACCCCTTAAATCTTTCTATAACCTTAAAGTATGTAAATGCCTCTTTTCCTCTTAGGGAAGGAGTAACTAATTTTTTACCTGTAAATCCCTTAAGGAGAGGTATCTCGATTTCTCCTTCATCTTCGGGGATTTCTCCCTTTACAAGCGCCCAGTAAATTCTCTTTATTTTTCTCTCTTTTAAATTTCTTGAAAGAGTTCTATGTGCAAAATCGTTCTTTGCCACAATCAAAAGTCCAGATGTGTCTCTGTCAAGTCTATGAACAATTCCAGGTCTTAAGACACCCCCAATACCAGATAGATCCTTCGAATGAAAGAGAAGCGCATTAACAAGAGTTCCTGTTCGTTGTCTTCCAACAGGATGTGTTAACATTCCTTGAGGTTTATTGACCACTATTATGTCCTTATCCTCATATAGAATCTCTATTGGAAGGTTTTCAGGTTCAACGTCAAGTTTTCTTGGAGAGGGTATCATTACTTCTATTATTTCGTCTCTTTTTATTTTATAGGACGGTTTATCTTTTACCTCCCCATTTACAAGAACCTTACCAGATTTTATGAGTTCCTGAACATAGCTTCTGCTTACTCTATGCATTTGTCTTGTAAGGAAGGAGTCGAGTCTCTCCCCTTCCTCCCTTATTCTAAAGGTTAAATGCCTTTCTTCCATAGGTAGAAAATTGCAATAATTATCCCAATTGTGATATAGGAATCTGAAAAATTGAAGACAGGAAAATCAAGAACATGAATGAAGTCTATTACTGATCCATATATAACTCTATCAAGAAGATTTCCAACTACCCCCGAAAGTAAAAGTGTGAGAATGATAGTTATAAATGGATCCTTCTTTAGATATTTAAAAATAAAAAATAACAAAACTCCTATAGCAATTATCGATAATCCGAGGAAGAAAACCTTACCCTTTGGAAAAAAACCAAATATCCCTCCAGGATTCTCAACCCTGGTGATTTTTAGAAAATCACCAAATAATTTAATTGTTTCTCCATACGAGAGCTTTTTGATTATAAAATACTTGGATATCCTATCCAGAGAAACCAGTACTATAAAAACAATTAAGGCAGTCATCTTTATAAATATATCATATTTTTCCACTTAAGAATTTTTTTAAGTTATCAGCAGTTTGCTCATGATTAACTTGACAAAATCCTTTTATATAATATAATGAACAATGTTCATGAAAAGAGAAGAGATATTTCAAATTGCTAAAGAGGTTTTTTTAAAAAAAGGCTACAGTGGCATGAATATGCGGGAGATTGCACAACTATCAGGAATCTCTATAGGTACCTTATACAATCTATTTGGCTCTAAAGAAAATCTCTCTCTTATGATAATGAAGGAGAATCTTGATAAGTTCTTAAAAGATCTTGAGATAAGAGTTAGTGGTTGTAGAAGCGATGAGGAGAAGGTGAAAATTATCCTTAGTGCCCTTAGAGACTTTTTAACTCTACATGAGAAGTCCTTTAAGGAAATCATGATTGGCCTTATAGAAAAGGGAGATAGACCTTTCAGATTATTAAAAAGGCGAGATATTTTAAGAAGGATTGTAAAATCCATTTTTAATATTAAGGATGATTATCTCTCCCAGTTTATAGGGGAAATTATAGTTCTACAGGCGAGGAAGGATCCCTCAACAGATGAGAAGTTTTATAAATTTTTTAAGAAATTAATAGAGGAGGAAGTATGAAGGAAATAATCAAGGTTGCATCTTTAAAAAAGACCTATAAAAATGGAACTGAAGCAGTAAAAGGAATCACCTTTTCCATAAATGAAGGTGAGATATTTGGATTCCTTGGTCCCAATGGAGCAGGAAAAACTACCACCATAAAAACCATAATAGGTTTACTGAAACCAACAGAGGGAGAGGTTTTTGTGAATGGTATAAATGTTAAAGAAAATCCTTTTGAGGTTAGAAGACTTATTGGATATGCATCTCAGGAAACAGGAGTTGATGATAATCTTACGGGGGAGGAGAATTTAAGGATTCAAGCTTCTCTATACCATATACCAGAAAAGGAATACCTTGAGAGAGGTATGGAACTCCTTAAAATGTTTGGTTTGTACGAGAGGAGAAAGGATCTTGTCTCTTTTTACTCAGGAGGTATGAGAAAGAGGCTGGATATTGCCTGTGCATTAATACACAGACCAAAGATTCTTTTTCTTGACGAACCAACCCTTGGCCTTGATGTCCAAACAAGGGTGACTATTTGGGATTATATAGTTAAACTTAGAGATAATCACAAGATGACGATATTTTTGACCACCCATTATATGGAGGAGGCGGATGAGTTGTGTGATAGGGTGGCTATAATTGATCATGGGGAGATAAAGGCTCTTGATAAACCAGGAAAATTAAAAGAATTGATAGGAGGGGACATAATTACCTTTACTCTAAATTATACAAATGCAATAGAAGAGTTTTTGACTGCTGTAAAGGAACTTCCAACGGTTAAAGATGTTAGAAAACTGCCGAGAGGAATTTTTCAGATTATAGTTTCTCAGAATGGGGATAGGCTGATTCCAAAGATATTTGAAATTTCAAAGGAGAAGGGTGTTGAGATTACATCCATAAGGCTTAAGAGGCCAACCCTTGACGATGTTTACCTACATTTTACAGGTAGAAGAATAAGAGATGAGGAGGCAACTAAGGAGGATCATGTAAGAAGAAGAATAATGATGAGGAGGACAAGAAGATGATGGGATTAGTTTTGGATACATTTACAATATGCAAAAGGGAACTTATAAAATATTTTAGACAGAAACCAAGAATAATTGTAACAATGATACAACCTGTTATCTGGCTTGCATTGATGGGAAACACCATGAGCAAGATAACCAATAACCCCTTTGCTTCTAAACTTTTTGGCACAGGTAATTACCTTTCCTTTATGACCCCAGGAATTGTAATAATGACATCTCTATTCAGTGGTATCTTTGCAGGAACAAGTATAATCTGGGATAGAAGAATAGGATATCTGGACAAACTCCTTGCTGCTCCGATAAAGAGAGCATCCATTCCTTTTGGGAAGACACTTTCAGCTTCAATTCAGGGGGCACTCCAGTCTGCAATAATATTGCTTTTCGCGTATATTCTTGGTGTTAGATTTGCTTCTGGATTTCTTGGTGTACTTGTGATAATTTTAATTTCCATGCTTTTCTCATTCATCTTCTCTGGAATATCTCTAATTCTTTCTTCAACCATTAAAACCATTGAGACACTTATGGCTATTATAAATTTTATGACTCTCCCATTAATGTTCTCAAGCACAGCTTTATTCCCGTCCAAAGCCATGCCGGACTGGTTATCAGTTATTGCAAAGATTAATCCACTTTCCTATGCTGTGAATCCTATAAGGACACTTACTATAAAGGGCTGGGAATTTTCATCGATCCTACCAGGTGTTATCATCATACTAATTTTTGATTTAATTGTAGCCTTTCTATCATACTATGTGTTTAAGCGTCTGACAAGTGATTAATCTGTATGTTATAATTTATTAGGTAACCTGAAAAGAAAGGAGAGGAGTTTATGCAGCATTTTGAGTTAACCTGGAATGGTGGAATGGAGTTTGTTGGAACAACACCATCAGGGCATAAAGTTCTTGTGGATTCAACACCAGATAAAGGTGGAGGAGATAAAGGTCCAAGACCGATGGAATTACTCATTGTTGGTTTGGCAGGATGCACTGCAATGGATGTAATTTTTATTTTGAGAAGAATGA
The DNA here is from genome assembly GCA_003648245.1 of Caldisericota bacterium. The sequence continues at coordinate 4,293 of QMOO01000003.1, read as the reverse complement.
GAGAGAAGGTTCAAGAATTTAAGGTTGAAATTGATACAGAGAGAGAGGAAAGTCATCCTAAGGTCTATAAAAGTATACACATAAAGTATTTATTTAAAGGAGAAAATCTCTCAGAGAAAAATATAAAGAGAGCTATTGACCTTTCACAAGATGTATATTGTTCTGCCTCAGCAACATTTAAGAGAAGTGGAGCTACTGTCACCTACTCCTACGAAATTAAATCATGAAACACTTTGGAACCGATGGAATAAGGGGTATAGCAAATAAGGACTTAACCTCCGAACTTGCTCTAAAAGTTGGGAGAGCTGCTGGTCTATTCTTTGGTGGTGATGTAATTATTGCAAAGGATCCAAGACTTTCATCAGATATGCTTGAGACAGCTCTTGTATCTGGAATTTTATCTACTGGGGTTAATGTTTATAGAATGGGAGTACTTCCAACTCCAGCAGTATCTCTTATTCTCTCTACCAATGGAAAAAGCGGGGGAGCAATGATTTCTGCTTCCCATAATCCCATTGAGTATAATGGAATAAAATTCTTTTCAAAAGATGGGGTTAAACTTAAAGAATCCGAAGAGGAAGAAATTGAAAGATTAATGGAGGAGGAAAAACCACTTCCTGTTGGAAAAGGTGGAAGACTCTTTGATTTCACTAAAGCAAAAGAAATTTATATTAATGAAATTCTTTCCATGAACAGGTTAAACCTCTCGGGTATTAAGATTGTAATTGACGCAGCATTTGGTGCAACAGCTACTGTAGTAGGTGAAATATTCAATAAACTTAAGGCGGAAGTCTATCTATTCAACGGAGAGCCAGATGGAGAAAGAATAAATGTTAATTGTGGCTCAACAAATCCCAAATTTTTATCAGAGAAATTATTGGAAATAGGCGCTGATGTTGGTTTTGCTTTTGATGGTGATGGTGACAGAGTTATAACCATTGATGAGGAAGGGAAGATTGTTGATGGGGACGAGACGATGTTTATTCTTTCGAGGTATCTTAATCTTAAGAGTATAGTAATTACTGTTATGAGTAATTACGGTTTGAGAGCTCTTCTCAAAAAATACAATATATCTTTCTATGAGGTTCCTGTGGGTGACAGAAATGTTTTATATAAAATGCTTGAGACAAATTCCCCTCTTGGAGGAGAACAGTCTGGGCATATAATATATCTTCCACAGAGTAAAACTGGAGATGGAATAATAACATCTCTTTTGATCTTATCAGTGATGTTAAGGGAGAATAAACCCCTATCTTTACTTACAGAAGAGTTTATTAGATTTCCACAGGTACTAAGAAATGTAGAGGTGGAGAATAAAGAGTTAGTTATGAAGGATGAGGAATTTTTAAAGGAGGTGATGCTATGGAATAAGAAATTAAATGGAAGAGGAAGAATTCTTGTTAGACCATCTGGTACAGAGAATTTAATTAGAATCATGGTAGAAGGAGAAAAAGAAGAGGAAACAGAGACTATCGCAAGTTTGCTTGAGGAGTCTCTAAAGAAGCGCCTGGCCCAGATGAATCTGGGTGACGAGGAAGGGGGTTACCCCTTTAAGGGGTGAAAATCGAGCTATTCGGCGGATGCCCCCAGGGAGTGTGCCCTCCCTAAAGGTCTTCCTTAAAACCACGGGGTAACCTGTGGGACAAAGGGAAGGTCAGGCACGAGGAGGAAAGTTTATGTGTGGTATAGTGGGTTATATTGGAGATAGAGAAACTCTTCCCATAATTCTTGATAGTTTAAAAAGACTTGAATACAGAGGATATGATTCCGCAGGAGTAGCCCTTCTTGGTGAAGATATCTATATAAAGAGAACTAAAGGAAGGATAAAAGATCTTGAGAAAAAAATTGATGGAACATACACGGTTAAGAATTTTTATCTTGGTGTAGGACATACAAGATGGGCAACACATGGAATTCCATCAGACTATAATGCACATCCTCATACTGATTGTAGTGGAGAAATTGTTGTTGTACATAATGGAATAATAGAAAATTTTGACGAGATAAAAAAGGAGCTCATGGAAAAGGGGCACAAGTTTACTTCTGAAACAGATACTGAGGTTGTTCCCCACCTCATAGAGGAATGCTATAACGGAGATTTACTGTCTTCGGTTATGGAAGCCGCAAGAAGACTTAAAGGTTCTTTTGCTCTTGCTATATTTTCAAAAAAAGAGCCAGACAAAATAATTGCTGTGAGGAAGGATTCTCCACTTATAATAGGTATAGGTGAGGATGGAAATTTTCTTGGTTCTGATATTCCCGCTCTGCTTCCATACACAAAGAAGGTCATAATTATGGAAGACGGAGAGGTGGCAGTCATTAAAAAAGAAGAAATAGATATATTTAATATTAATGGAGAAAAACTTACCAAAGATATACTTGAAGTTTCATGGAGTCTCGAACAGTCAGAGAAAAAGGGTTATAAACACTTTATGCTTAAAGAAATAATGGAGGAAGGAGAGGTCTTAAAAGAAGCAATAAGAGGGAGAATTAGAAATGGAAGAGTCTTTCTTCCAGAAATAAGCGATCCCCACTTCTTTAACAATATTAAAAACATCTTTCTTGTTGCCTGCGGAACTGCTTATCATGCAGGAATGATAGGAAAGTATTTTCTTGAGGATATTCTTCACATTCCTGTTAGATGTGAGGTCGCTTCTGAATTCAGGTATGAAAACCCAAATGTTGGTAAGGATTCTCTGTTGATTCTTGTATCTCAGTCTGGAGAAACTGCTGATACAGTTGCATCCTTGAGGCTTGGTAAGAAAAAAGGAGCAAAAACTCTTGGAATTGTAAATGTTGTTGGTAGCACTGTGGCAAGGGAGTCTGATGAAGTTCTCTATATATATGCTGGACCAGAAATAGCTGTTGCTTCAACAAAGGCGTACGTTGCTCAAATCCTTGTGCTTTTACTTCTCTCAATATATATAGGTAAACTTCATGGAGCTATAAATCCTGATTTTGAGGAAACACTTCTGAAGGATATCTTAAAAATAGGGAATCTTGCTGAAGATATTCTTGAAAGAGATGATGAGGCAAAAAAGATAGCAGAGAAGTTGGTAAATTTAAGAAGTGTATTTTACATAGGTCGACTTCTTGATTATCCTACTGCTCTTGAGGGAGCGCTAAAGTTAAAAGAAATCTCATATATTCATGCAGAGGGGTATCCAGCAGGAGAATTAAAACATGGTCCCCTTGCTCTCATTGAAAAAAGTGTTCCAACTTTCGCCATAACAACAGACGAAAGAATAGTAGAAAAGATGGTATCAAATATAAAGGAAGTTAAAGCAAGAGAAGGGAAAGTGTTTTCTATTTCCAGAGAAGACTTTGACGAGATAAGAGAGATTTCAGATGAGACAATTACTATTCCCAGAGTTCACAGATACCTTACGCCCATTCTTTCAGTTATACCACTACAACTTATTGCCTATTACACCGCAGATATGAGAGGATTAGATGTGGATAAACCAAGAAATCTTGCTAAATCGGTAACTGTGGAGTAGAAAGATGGAGATAGAGGCAGTTGTTCTTGGTGGACAGGATAAACTTGAAGATTGGGTTAAAGAGGAAGGAGTGCCTCACAAGGCACTCCTTGATATTGCTGGAAAAAGGATGATTGATTGGATAATAGATGCATTAAAGGATACGCCCCAGATAAAGAGGATTATACTTATTGGGAAATCTGATATTTTCCCTGAGGATATTAGAAAAAGGGTGGATGTATTTTTGGAAGACAGTGGAAGTTTTATGAAAAATATTGAAAATGTTTATAAGATTGCAAAGTATGAGTATTCTGTCTTTGTGCCTATAGATGTCCCATTGATTACTTCCCAGGTATACACAAAAACTTTTGAGTTTTGTGAGAATTTTGAAAAAGGGTGCTATCTATATGTTCTCGTTAATAGAAAGAGAGATGTGGAGAAGAAATTCCCAGGGACAAAGAGAACTTACTGGAAACTCAAAGGGGGGTATTACAAGATTGGAAATATTCTTCCCATAAGAAGAGAACTCTATCCCTCTGCCATAAATTTTGGGTATAAACTCCTTAAGGCAAGGAAATCTCCTATCAAAATGGCATCTCTGTTTCCAATATCTTTTATGATTAAAGCTCTATTTCATCTTGCAACATTGAAAGATTGTGAGGTTGTTGTGTGTGATATTACAGAGCTTAGGGGAAGAGCTGTTCCAATACCTTTTCCTGAAATTGCTATTGATGTGGACAAGAAAGAGGACTTAATCTTTGTAAGAAAGATAATGGAGAAATTAAAAGATGAGAGAACTACCCCTTGAGTTAAT
>QMOO01000002.1 GCA_003648245.1 Caldisericota bacterium | reverse complement strand
CCTATATCTATATCTCTAAAAGAAAAACTATCAGTAAAAGAACCAAAGATATAGGCAAAAGAAATTTTATTATAGCTTGATAAGGTATCTTTTATTTTTCTTATCAATTTCTCTTTCTCTTCCTTTCTCATTGAAAGAAATTCCCTCATAGAAAAATTATAGCATTAAATAACAATCTCTTTAATTTATATAACTATCTGATATAATATTTCCTGTGAATATGAAAGATTTCGCAATTAAAACTGTGGACCTTTACAGGTTCTATAAAAAGGGTAAAAGGATTATAGAAGCTCTTAAAGGAGTTAATATAGAGGTAGAAAAAGGAGAGCTCTTTGGGCTTCTTGGACCAAATGGTGCAGGGAAAACAACCCTTATAAAGATTCTTACAACCATACTTCTTCCATCAAAAGGCAAAGCATTTGTTTTAGGAAATGATGTGGAGAAGAATACTTTAAAAATAAGGGAGAGAATAAATATGGTCAGTGGTGGAGAGTGGTCTGGTTATGGAATTCTCACTGTAAGGGAAAACCTGTGGATGTTTTCTCAGTTTTATGGTATTCCATCAAGGGTGGCTAAAAGAAGAATAGAGGAGTATCTTGAAATTTTTGGTTTGAAGGAAGATGGAAATACAAAGGTTAGTAAACTTTCTACAGGAATGAGACAGAAGATGAATATTATAAGAGGGATAATATCTGATCCTGAGGTGCTCTTTCTTGATGAACCAACCCTTGGGCTTGATGTGCAGATTGCAAGGACTGTGAGAAGTTTTATAAAATCATGGATGAGGGAAAGACCAGGAAGGACAATACTCCTCACAACACACTACCTTCACGAAGCAGAAGAACTTTGCGATAGGATAGCCATAATAAATAATGGAATGATAGTAGCACTTGACACACCAAAAGGTTTAAAGAAGAGAATGAAGAACAAAATATTTTATTCTGTAGAAGTAAGAACAGATTCCTATGATAGGTTAAAGGAAGATATACCTTTTATATACAATGTTTCAATAAATCCTTTGCCAGATGGCAAGTTTGAATTAAAATTTCAGATAGATAATGAAGAAAAAATATCAGATCTGTTTCTCATTCTTAAGAATAGAAACATACTTGTTTCATCCTTCAGGAAAAGAGAGCCAACTCTTGAAGATGTATTCTTTGAAATAGTTGGAGAGAAAGATGAAGAAGTACATAGTTAGAAACCTGAGAGCTATATGGGGAAGAGCGTATCCAAGGGTCATAGCCGCAAATAGAGAATATTCCTGGCTTGTAGCAGATGTAGTTTTACCGCTCTTATCAGTCCTTTCTTATGGTTTATTATACAAATTTCTTGGTGCTGGTATTGATTTTCTTGGTTTTGCCATATTAGGGGGAGCCATGAGTGCATTCTGGGTTAATGTCTTATGGAGTATGGCTTCTCAGCTTTACTGGGAGAGAATGGGAGGAAACCTATCTCTTTATATTATTGCACCAATATCCCTTATGTCCATTCTCTTTGGGATGAGTCTCGGAGGAATGCTATCCACAGCCTTAAGGGCATCAGCCACAATCTTTATCGGGTCAATAGTTTTCGAAATTCCTTTTAAGACTGGAAATCCTGTTCAGCTTTTCCTTATTTTCTTTTTAACCCTTTCGTCTCTGTACGGTCTTGGTATGCTTCTTTCCTCTCTTTATCTTATATGGGGGAGAGAAGCATGGCATCTCTCTGAATTTCTTCAGGAGCCTGTTTACCTTGCTACAGGTATGTATTTTCCCATAAAATTTCTCGGACCGGTTGGTTTCTTTTCATCTCTTATTCCATTGACCCTTGGTCTTGATGGTTTAAGGCAGCTTCTCTTTAAAAAGGGAGAAATTTTTGGTTTTCTTTCGGTAAATATGGAGATTCTTATTCTTGTGGTTCTTACAATTGTCTACCTTTTCCTTGCACATTTTTACTTAAAGAAGATGGAGAGACTTGCAAGAAAGGAGGGTAAACTTACAATAAGATGGGAGTAATAAAAAGGCTCTTTTTGAACTTTAAAACCTCATTTTTTCTTGGATGGAAAATTGAGAGTAACTGGACAGATCCATTTTTATTTACAATATACTCCCTTGCAAAACCCCTGTCCTCTTCCTTTATTCTTATAATTATGTATCTTATTATAACAAGAGGAAAAATTGGGTTAACCTTTCCACACCTTCTTATAGGAAATGCCCTTCATCTTTATACTGCCAATGTTCTTTTCGGTATGGCATGGGCAGTGGTTGATGATAGAGAGTTCTATGAGACATTGAAGTATATTTATATATCCCCTGTGAACCTCTTTATTTATCTTACAGGCAGAGGTTTTGCAAAGTTTATAACCACCTCTGTTTCTGTAGGAATACTAATCTTTGTAAGTTTCACTTTCTTTAAGTTAAGTTTAAATCCAATTGCAGGATGGTTTATCATTCTTCCTCTATTCTTTATTCTCGGTGTTTTTTCGCTATTTATACTCGGTTACCTCTTTGCAGGTCTTAACTTTCTCATTGCAAAGAATGGTTGGTTTTTAACCCAGAGTGCAACCGGTATATTCCTTCTTCTTACAGGAGCAATCTTTCCGTTAGATGTTTTCCCTCCATTTTTAAGAAATATTGGCTATTTTATTCCACAGACCATATGGATGGACGGAATGAGAAAGATTTTACTCGGAACTGGATGGAATAGTTTCACAAAAGATATGCCAATTCTTTCACTTACAAAGCTACTTCTTATTCAAAATGTAGTCTACTTTATTGTTGTAACTTTATTTTTCTCTACTTCTCTATTTATTGCCAGAAGAAAAGGTCTTATAGACCAGAAAACTCTTGACTAACTAAATAAACTCCTTGTAACAGGGAAGAGTTTTAAGAACACATCGTATATTTCAGGAAGACTTTTACCACAGGGGTTTACTTCACAATCCTTGCCTCTTGAGAAGTATATGTAATTTATTCCAGAATTTTTTGCTCCCTCAATGTCTTTTTCTATTTTATCTCCAATGTGTAGCATCTCTTCCTTTCTCACTTTAAAATCCTTCAGTGCCTTTAAAAAAACCTTTTTATTTGGTTTTACCCATCCTGTTTCGTCAGAAAAGTACATCATTTTAAAATAGCTATTGAGAGTATACTTTTCAAGAATCTTTCTTAAAGCCCAGCCCGGTGTTCTTCCTGCATCTGAAATTATGCACATATCTATTCCAAGACTGTGGAATTTTTTAAGCGTTTCTTTTGCCCCTTCAACCAGGGGTGGAGGGTAAATAAAAATTGCTCCGTCATAGGTTTCCTTTATCTCATCAAATACAATTTGATTTACTCTCACCCCAAATTTTTTTAAAATGTATTTTATCTGCTTCTCTGTTCCTATACTCTTTTTTGTTTTATCCTGAGTTTCAAATAACCAATTACTCATCTTTAGATATGCTTTTCTGACATCTTCCAGCTCAATATTAAGAGGGGAGAGATACTCGTAAATCTTTTTTATCCGTATCTCTCCCCTCTTATCCTCAAGATCCTTTCTGTCTTCAATTATTGTGTTCCAGAGGTCAAAGCTAATTAGTTTTATCAACTTCTTCTTTCTCTTTGCTCCTGAATTCCTCCAGTATTTTCTTTAACTCCTCTCCCTCCATTGTCTCTTTCTCTAATAGAACATCAACAACTTTATGAACTGCTTTGCTGTTCTCTTTGAGTATCTTTTTTGCCCTTTCATAACATTTCTCAATAATGCTTCTTATTTCTCTATCAATCTCATATGCTATCTGGTCAGAATAGTTCTTCTCTGCGGCAATATCCCTTCCAAGAAATACAAATTCTCCTTTCTTTCCAAAAGTCAGTGGTCCAAGTTTCTCACTCATTCCAAATTCTGTTATCATCTTTCTTACAATTTCTGTTGCTCTTCTTAAATCGTTTTCTGCTCCTGTAGTCTTTTCACCTATGAAGAGTTCTTCAGAAGCTCTTCCTCCAAGAAGAACACTAACCTCTTCAAGAAGTTCCTCCTTTGTTTTCAAGAACTTTTCCTCCTCTGGTAATTGAAGTGTATATCCAAGCGCCATTCCTCTTGAGATTATGGAGATTCTGTGGACAGGGTCAGTGTGTGGAAGATAATCTGCTACAACAGCATGCCCTGTTTCGTGAAAGGCAATCATCCTCTTTTCTTTTTCTGAAACCACTCTTGATTTCTTCTGAGGTCCTGCTATTACTCTATCTATTGATTCCTCCAACTCTTCCATGGTGATTCTATCTTTACCTCTTCTTGCAGCAAGAAGAGCTGCCTCATTTACAAGATTTTCAAGATCTGCACCAGTGAATCCTGCTGTTCTTTTTGCAAGTACAGAGAGATTTATGTCATCACCAAGCGGTTTATTCTTTGTGTGTATTTTTAGTATGGCTTCCCTCTCTTTTACATCCGGGAATCCAACAACAATTCTTCTATCAAATCTCCCAGGTCTTAGCAGTGCTGGATCAAGAATATCCGGTCTGTTTGTTGCAGCAATTACTATAATTCCACTATTGGGATCAAATCCATCCATTTCAACAAGAAGCTGATTTAACGTCTGCTCTCTTTCATCGTGTCCTCCACCTAAACCTGCTCCACGTTGCCTCCCAACTGCATCAATTTCATCTATGAATATAATACAGGGGGCATACTTTTTTGCCTGTTCAAACAGATCTCTAACTCTTGCAGCACCAACACCAACAAACATTTCTACAAATTCAGAACCAGAAACACTAAAGAATGGAACACCTGCTTCTCCAGCAACTGCTCTTGCAAGTAAAGTCTTTCCGCAGCCAGGTGGACCCACAAGAAGAACTCCCTTTGGAATTTTTGCTCCAAGGGCAGAAAATTTTCTTGGATTCCTTAAGAAATCTATCTCTTCCTGAAGTTCCTCTTTTACCTCTTCGAGTCCAGCAACGTCATTGAATGTTATTTTTGGTTTATTCTCAAGAAAGAGCCTTGCTCTACTCTTTCCAAAATTAAATACCTGAGAATTTCCACCTCCAGAAAGCGATCTCATCATTATCATCCAGAAGAAAATTATTATTACAACTGAACCAACGTTTGAGAGTATGTACCACCACATTCCACTGTTGGAAGATGGTTTAACGGTTACATCTACATTATGGTCTATAAGAATTTTAGGTAAGTTTGGATCATCAAAGGGAGGTATCGTTGTCTGAAATTTCCCTCCGTCTTTTAATGTTCCTGTAACGTTTTGATCAGTTATAACGACTTCCTCAATTTCGTTTTTTTCTATTCTCTTTACAAACTCAGTGTATGATATCTTTTCGACAGAAGCAGAAGGTTGAGATTGATTGTAAAAAGTATAGACAAAGTATATTAGCATAAACATTAAAATAAAGGGGATCAAAGCCCTCATTGTATTAAAAAGATTATTCCTTTTCATATTTCATCACCTCATACATGTATACTTCAGGTTTAAGCACAGATATGTAGGGAAGATTTCTGTACTTTTCATTAAAATCAAGACCGTACCCGACTACAAATTCGTCGGGTATTTCAAAGCCATAATATTCAACTGGAACATCCACTTTTCTTCTCACTTTTTTATTTAAAAGTGCACATGTTTTTAGGGATTTTGGTTTTCTTGATGTAAGAAGTTTTCTAAGATAGGAAAGAGTTAAACCTGTGTCCACAATGTCCTCCACTATAAGTACATTCCTGCCCTCTATAGGCTGATCTATGTCCTTTGTAATCTTTAAGATTCCTGAGGATTCTGTGGAGGATCCATAGCTTGAGACACCCATAAAGTCAAGGGACATGTGAATATTAACCTCTCTGATTAGATCAGAGAGGAAGATAGTGGCTCCCTTAAGAATACATATAAGATGGGGGAACTTATCTTTGTAATCCTCACTTATCCTTTTTCCAAGTTCCTTCACTCTCTTTTTTATCTCTTCCTCTGGTATTAAAATCTTTTGAATATCCTGTTCCATCTATCATCCTCCAGTTTAATTTTAATACATAAAATCCTCTTTGTTAAATCAGTAATTTTAAATTTATCAGAAATTCTTAATCCTACAACCCAGACAATTTCATTTTTCCCATCAACAACAATTGGAATGTTCCATCTAATACTTGTTGGTATCTTTTCATCTATGAAGAATTCCTTCAATTTTTTCTCCTTTTTCATACCCAGAGGAGTAAATCTTTCCCCTTTCCTGGGTAACCTTAAGTTTAAGGGTAGTGTTAAGGAATCAAAGTCAAAACATTCAGAAAATTTATCCTTTATTCTCTCCCATTCTTCCTTTAAGTTTATTTCTATCAAAAGACCGGAAATTTTTGTCTTTCCCGGCACTAAAAGTTTTACTTGTGGAAATGAGATTCTCTCTCCTCTTTTTTCAAACACAACCTCACCATATTCTTTAATTCCATCTATTCTGCCATGAAGTTCTATTCTTTTGCCAGTTCTTTTTCTAAAAATAGATATAGCCTCATCAATGTTCTTAAGAGAAATTTCCCTTAAATCTATATCAAAGTATTCAATTACTTTTCTTATAATTCTTCTTTTTATACTCAGGTGAGCACTCTCAAATGGTGGGATTTTTATGCAGACGAAATCTTTATTAAACCTTACCATCCTTTTTATTGCATCTTCTGTAATTTCATCAAGATATCTGTCATCATATCTTGCTATCTCTGCCAGAGAAAAAACTTTTTCTTTAAAGTTCTTATTAAATTCTTTTTCAATGATTGGAATGAGGTAATTTCTAATTTTATTTCTGAGGTAATCTGTGGAAAGGTTTGTCCTGTCAATCCTGAAAGGGATTCCCTTTTCTTTAAGGTATTCCACTATCTCATCTCTTTTTATTGAAAGTATGGGATGTATAATATCGCTAGATTCAGGAGAGATACCAGAAATACCGGTTAATCCAGAACCTCTTATGAAATTCATGGTTACTGTTTCCACCTGATCATCTAAATTATGACCAAGAACTATCTTATCCATCTTTTCTTTTTCTTTTACCTTTCTTAGAAACTCAAACCTTTTAATTCTTGCACCTTCCTCTATAGAGTATCTTTTTTCTTTGCAAAAAGTTTTCACATTTTCTCTCCCGACATATAATGGAATATTTAATTTCTGGGCAAGGTGCCTTACAAACACTTCATCCATATCTGCATCTTCTCCTCGCAGCTTGTGATTAAAATGAGCAATTAAAAGTTTTTTAAAACCCAGCTCTTTGAGAATATTTATAAGGAAAACTGAATCAGGACCTCCCGAAACTCCAACAACTAACCCTTCGGTGGAAGATATGAGAGAGAGTTTTTTGATATATTCCTTTATTCTTTTTAATACCTTCATGGAAATGGTGGCGGCGGGGGGATTCGAACCCTCGACTCCACGGGTATGAGCCGTGTGCTCTAACCAACTGAGCTACGCCGCCAGCCTCCTTTTCATATAGAATTATAACATAGTTTTTACCTTAGGTGGTTAGTGATATAATTTTTTCTGTGAAGAGAAATCGCGAAAATTGTCCATTCTGTAAGCCAGATAAAGAAAGGGTTGTTTATGAAGGAGAGCACTCCTTTGCACTTCTTGATTTATATCCTGTTTCAAGAGGGCATACTCTTGTCATTCCAAAGAGGCATGTTGAGAGTATCGAGGAACTGGAAGATATTGAATGGATGGATATAGTGAGGACCGTTAAGGTGATTAAGAGAGGTCTTGAGAATCTTTTGAAACCTGATGGCTTCAACATCGGGTTTAATCTTGGAGAACCTGCTGGACAAAGCATACCTCACATACATATACATGTAATCCCAAGATATGCTGGTGATACAAAATTTCCACTTGGAGGAATAAGGAGAGTTGTTTTTGAGATAAGGGATGATATACTCCATTTAAAAAAGAGATGTGAAGAGAATAGGCTTACAGATAATGAAATAGAGTTTTTTAAAGACAATCTATTTGATAATGAATAAAAGAGCCATACTTTTCTTTATAATTCTTTTTCTTATATCTTGTTCACCCAGAACCGTTTCAGTTATAAAAGTCATAGATGGAGACACTGTAATTATATCTACCGGGGAAAAGGTAAGATACATAGGCATAAATGCACCTGAGACAGGAGAGCCATTTTACGCGGAGGCAAAGAAAGAAAACGGAGAGTTGGTTCTTGGAAAGAAGATAAAGTTAGAATTTGATAGAGAGGAAAGAGATCAATACAAAAGACTCCTTGCCTATATCTTTGTGGGAAACATATTCGTTAATTATGAACTTTTAAGGAAGGGCCTTGTCTTTCTTTACAGGGATAAAGATAACAAAAGATACAGGGATTTACTCTTGGAGGCTGAGAGAGAAGCAAGAGATAATAGAAGAGGATTGTGGAGAAACTTTCACAAGTATCCTGTAAGAATTAAAAGAGTTAATTATAATGCGGAAGGGAAAGACGAAGAGAACCTAAATGGTGAATATGTTGTTTTGAAGAACACATCCAGAGAGGGCATGAATCTTTCAAATTTCAGAATTAAAGATGAATCCCACAACGTTTTTATATTTCCCGAAGGTTCATATATTGATGGTGAGGAAGAGGTAGTAATCTATACCGGTAAAGGCTTAACAGGAAACAACAGATTTTATTGGAATCATGGGACTCCAGTATGGAACAATGACCACGATACAGTTTATCTAATAGATGCTGATGGTAGTATAGTTGATTTGTATAGATATTAACTAAAATGATATAATATATTCGAGCGGGCATAGCTCAGGGGTAGAGCATCAGCTTCCCAAGCTGAGGGCCGCGGGTTCGAATCCCGTTGCCCGCTCCAGAAAATAAAGGAGGTATAGATGCCTTTTGGTAAAACAGTAAAGCAGGAGTTTCAAGGAGAAAGCGGACAGTCCTATATTGGAGAAGGTACTTCAGTTGATGGAAAGATAGTTGCTCAGGGAAATCTAAGGATCGATGGAAAGGTCAAGGGAGAGATAGACTGCAAAGGTACAGTAACTGTTGGTGAAAAAGGAAATGTGGAAGCAAATATCAAGGCTTCAACTCTTATAGCTATGGGTACAGTTATTGGAAATGTTCATGTGAAGGAAAGGGTTGAGATTCTGAACACTGGAAAGATTGAAGGTGATGTAGAAACACCAAAGATTGCCATTGAAGAAGGGGGCATACTTGACGGAAAATGCAATATGCTTGAGAAACAAAAGGTTGTTCCCACCTCCCAGAAAATAGCAAAGGGAAAAAGTGAGGTTCAGAAATAGGAGAGAAGCCGGAAGGCTTCTTGGAGAAAGATTACTTGAATTTAAACTCAAAAACCCCGTTGTTTTTGGAATTCCAAGGGGGGGAGTTGTCGTTGCTTATGAGGTTTCGAAGATCTTGAATTCTCCCTTGGATGTTGTTGTTTCTTCAAAGATTCCGCACCCAATGAATCCTGAATTTGCCATAGGGGCTATATCTGAGGAAGGAGTAATTTCAATAAGAGAGAGAGTTTTTTTAGATGAGGATATTTTAGAAAATAGAAGAAGAGTGGTGAAAGAAAAAATAGAAAAATTTAGAGAAGGGAAAAGCCTTCCCTCCCTTAATGGAAAAACTGCCATTGTTGTTGACGATGGACTTGCCACAGGAGAGACCATGCTTGTTTCAATACTTGCTTTGAAAAAAAGAAAACCAGATAAAATTGTCTGTGCTGTTCCTGTATCCAGTATTGATGCAAAGGAGAGAATAGAGAGGGAAGTTGACATTTTTGTTTCACTCCTTATTCCTGATGTCTTCTTTGCAGTTGGTCAATTCTATGAAGATTTTGGTGAGGTCAGGGATGAGGAGGTTATGGATATTTTAAAGAAGAGAGGTGTAGCATGAAGAAAGAATATAATCAGGTAATTCCATGGGTTATAGAAAAAACTCCTTATGGAGAGAGGAGCTATGATATTTATTCAAGACTTCTTAAGGATAGAATAATTTTTTTGGGCACCGAGATAAATGACGCAGTAGCAAATGCTATAATAGCAGAGCTTCTATTCCTTGAAGCTGAGGATCCAGATAGAATGATAAATCTCTATATAAACAGTCCCGGTGGAAGTGTTACTGCAGGTTTAGCTGTTTACGACACCATGCAATTTATAAAATCCCCTGTTTCAACCATATGTATTGGACAGGCTGCAAGCATGGCAGCAGTTCTTCTTGCTGCCGGTGAAAAAGGGAAAAGATATGCACTTCCCAATTCAAGGATTTTGATCCACCAGCCATGGGGAGGAGTTCAGGGACAGGCAAAGGATATTGAGATTGTTGCAAAGGAGATAATGAGGATAAAGAATACCATAAACGAAATTCTCTCCCATCATACTGGTCAACCAATGGAGAGAATAGAGAAGGATACAGATAGAGATTATTATATGACTGCCCAGGAGGCAAAGGAGTATGGTATTGTAGATGAAGTTTTTAAAAAGAGAGGTTAATATGAAGAGAACAGTTTTTCCACTGCTTCCTTTAAGAAATGTAGTTGTTCTTCCACACATGATACTACCAATTTTTGTTGGAAGAAATAAATCACTTCTTGCAGTAAATGAGGCTGTTAAAAGTAATAACCTTCTTGTGCTTTTAACTCAGAAAAAGGAAGAGATTGAGGACCCAAAACCCGAAGAACTCTATCAGGTTGGAGTACTTGCAAGGATACTTCAGCATGCAAAACTTCCAGATGGAACTGAAAGAATCATTGTTGAAGCCATATCCAGAGTAAAAGTTAAAGAGTTCTTAAAGAGTGAACCACTTTTTGAAGTTGATGTTGAAGAGATAGAAGAGAAAGTCCAGATTACACCACGTGTGGAAGCCCTTACGAGGGTGCTTTCAGATCTATTCAGTGAGTATATAAGACTTGGAAAAAAGATCCCTATTGATACTCTTTCTGTGCTTCAGGATACAGAGAATCCTTCAAAACTTGCCGATATTATAGCAGCTAATCTTACAATTTCAATTCCAGAGAAACAAAAGATTCTTGAAATATTTGATGTTCAGGAGAGACTTGAACTTCTTGCAAAGATACTTGCAAAGGAAGTTGAGTTATTAAAGATCTCTCATGAGATTGAGGAAAAGGTAAAAACACAGGTGGATAAATCTCAGAGGGAATACTTTCTGAGAGAACAGTTAAAGGCTATCAAGAGAGAACTGGGTGAGACCGAGGAATTCTCTGAAGAGATAAAAGATTACAAGGAGAAACTCAAAAAGAGGAAGATTCCTCAATATGTAATGGAAAAGATTGATCAGGAACTTAAAAGACTCGCAAAGATGCCACCCATGGCTATGGAAGCCGCTGTTATAAGAAACTACCTTGATTGGCTTATCTCGCTCCCGTGGGATAAGGAAACAAAAGATAAAATGGATATTAAAGCTGCAAAAAATGTACTGGATGAGGATCACTATGGTTTGAAGGACATAAAGGAGAGAATACTTGAATATCTTGCTGTAAGAAAACTTACAAAGAAACCAAGATCACCAATTCTATGCTTTATAGGTCCTCCAGGTGTGGGAAAGACTTCTCTTGGAAAATCCATAGCAAGAGCGCTTGGTAGGAAATTTGTACATGTTTCTTTAGGCGGAATAAGGGATGAGGCTGAGATTAGAGGACACAGAAGAACATATGTAGGTGCAATGCCGGGAAGGATAATTCAGGGGATAAAGGATGCTGGAACAAAAAATCCAGTCTTTCTTCTTGATGAGATAGATAAAATTGGTGTCGATTTTAGAGGAGATCCATCAGCTGCTTTACTTGAAGCTCTGGACCCAGATCAGAATCATCATTTCTCAGATCACTACATTGAAGTTCCCTTTGATCTTTCAGATGTTCTGTTTATAACTACAGGGAACGTAACGCATACCATACCACCACCACTTCTTGACAGGATGGAAGTGATTTACCTGCCTGGTTACACAGAAGACGAGAAGCTTGAAATTGCAAAGAGGTATCTATTCCCAAAACAGTTAAAGTACAATGGTCTTACTGAAAAAGATGTAAAGATAAGTGATCATGCTTATTTAAAGATGATAAGGGAGTATACAAGAGAAGCAGGTCTTAGAGAACTTGAGAGAAAAATAGCCAAGGTGTTGAGAAAGGTTGCAAAAGAAAAGGTTTCTAAGAGTAACAGGTTCAATGGTGTCCGTATCACAGTGAGGAATCTAAAGGACTATCTTGAATTTCCAATATACAGATTTGGAATAAAAGAGGAAAAGGACGAGGTTGGAGTTGCCACAGGACTTGCCTGGACTCCTTTTGGTGGAGATATAACAAAGATTGAGGTTCTTGTAATGAAGGGTAATGGGAGACTGATTCTTACCGGTCAACTTGGAGATGTTATGAAAGAATCTGCTCAAGCAGCTCTCTCTTACGTGAGAGCACATATGGATGAATTCAAGATAAAGGATAAAGAGTTCTATAAGAAATGTGATATACACGTTCATGTTCCAGAGGGAGCTGTTCCAAAGGATGGACCTTCTGCAGGAGTTGCAATTGTGAGTGCAATGGTTTCTGCTCTTACCAGAATTCCAGTGAAGAAAGAGGTTGCCATGACAGGGGAGATAACGTTAAGGGGAAAGGTTTTACCTGTAGGAGGAATAAA
This sequence comes from Caldisericota bacterium, assembly GCA_003648245.1. The sequence continues at coordinate 13,696 of QMOO01000002.1, read as the reverse complement.
GATAAAAGTTCTTGCTGCACATAGGGCTGGTATAAAAAGGGTGATAATTCCAAAAGAGAATGAGAATGATCTGTATAAAATTTCTGAGAGAATAAAGAAAGATTTGAATTTTGTTTTGATCGACAGAGTGGAGGAGGCGTTAAAAGTATCTTTAAGGAGGTGAGTTTTGGTTGCCAATCTTATTCTTGAGTTAGTTGGCGGCATTGCTCTTTTTATTTACGGTATACATCTTGCAAGTGAGGGGATTCAAAAGGCAGCATCGGAAAATTTAAGGATATTTCTTAGAAAAGCTACTTCAAACCCAATTATTGCTGTATTTATAGGTTTTCTTGTCACAGCAGTTATCCAATCAAGTTCAGCCACCACGGTTATGGTTATAAGTCTTGTAAATTCAGGAATGATGAGCCTCCCTCAGGCTGTTGGTGTGATATTTGGTGCAAATATTGGTACCACAGTTACAGCACAGATAATAGCTCTTAAGATAACCAAATACGGAATTCCATTCTTTGCATTGGGCTTTCTCCTCTACTTCCTACCATTTAAAAGAAAGATAAAATATCTGGGGCTTTCTATAATGGGCTTTGGACTCATATTTATAGGAATTGAGATAATGGCAAGCAGTGTTGAGCCCTTAAAAACCTCCCAGGCTGTAAAAGATTTGTTTGTAAAGTTTGGAAAAATTCCTGTTTTAGGAGTTCTTGTCAGTGCAACCTTCACCGCTATCGAACAGAGCAGTAGTGTAAGTATAGGTATTGTTCAGGCTCTTGCAATGAAGGGACTGCTTGATATTTCCTCTGCCTTTCCTCTTGTCATTGGTGCAAACATAGGAACCACAGTTACTGCAATGTTAGCTAGTATTGGAACCAGTGTATCTGCCAAAAGGTCTGCTGTATCTCATCTTATATTTAATACAGTGGGAGCTGTTGTTTTTCTTATAATAATCCATCCATATATTAATTTTATAAAGACACTTGGCGGAGATACAGTAAGGCAAATTGCTAATTCCCATACTCTTTTTAATATTATAAATACACTGATTTTCCTCCCATTTATCAAACTTTTTGTTGATCTTGTTAAGAAGCTTGTTCCAGGGAAGGAAGTTGTTGTTGAAACAGGAACTAAATATCTCACAAAGAGTATGCTTAAAAGTCCACTCCTTGCCTTCGATTCTTTAAGAAAAGAGACAGAAAGACTTTCTGAAATAGTTTATAAAAACCTTATGGCACTTAAAGAAATGATCTTCACAAAGAATAAGAAGATGATCAAAGAAATTGAAACAAGGGAGAATACAATAAACTTTATAAACAGAGAAATTTCAAGGTATGTTCCTCTTATTGCTGCTCTTGATTTGCCTGAGAGAGAGGCATTTTTTGTTCCCCAGATGCTTATTATATCTTCCCAGCTTGAAAGGATAGGAGATATCATATTTAATACATCACAACTGGAACTTCAGAGACTTGAAGACCATATAACCTATTCCAAATATGCCTACGAGGAGCTTGAAAAGATTTGTAAAGCCATATGTGAAAGCTATACACTTATAAAGGAAAATCTTTTCAAAATGAATGATGAGGTTTACAATAAAATAAAATTGAATGAAGACTTTATTGACAAACTTGAGGAGATAATGAGAGAGCATCACATTGACAGGTTAAATAAGGGAATATGCTCCAGTGAAGCTGGAATAATTTATCTTGATGTGGTAAGCAATCTTGAAAGAATTGGCGATCACATTATGAAAATCGCCAATATAACCTACTCCTCAAAAATTGTGCTATAATTTCCTTGGAAAGGAGGTGAGAATAAATAATATTTTTCAAAAATTTATTTAGAAGGAGGGACAAATGAAGAAAATAGCAACTTTCTTGATTGTATTAATTTTAGTTAGTGTAGTGTTTGCGGGATGTGCTAAAAAGACAGGCACAGTTATGGGGACAGTAACAGATACCAAAACTGGTTCCCCGATTGCAGGTGCTGCAGTTTCCATCGGAGGGAAGAGTGCCACCACAGGAAATGATGGAAAGTATGAAATTAAAGATGTTCCTAAAGGAGATCAGACACTTAAGGTAACTGCCGAAGGATACAAAGAGTATTCAGAGGCATTCACAGTTGAAGCAGGAGATAATACAAAGGATGTAGCACTAACACCTGTTATAAAGATAGGACTTGTCACTGACGTAGGTGGAAGAGGAGATAAATCCTTCAACGATTCTGCACTTCGTGGTCTTGAAAACTGGGCTGCTGGTGTAAAGATGGTGGCAGGTGAGGGATATAAGCCTCTTACAGATGAAGAGTACAGAAAGAGCATAGAGGATGAGGCACCAGATCTTCTTGATCGTGGAATCCATAAGTTTGATATAGAGCCTCTTGTTCTTGAATCAAAAGCTAATGAGGACTATGTTCCAAATCTAAAGAAACTTGCAGATGAGGGTTGTAAGCTTGTTATTGGTGTAGGATTTATGCTTACAGATGCAATAAACGAGGTTGCTACTCAGTATCCAGATACATACTTTATGCTTATTGATGGATTTATTGAGAATCCGCCTCCCAACGTAGTCTGCTATCTATTTAATGAGCATGAGGGTTCATTCCTTGTTGGTGCTCTTGTTGGTCAGATGACCAAGACAAATATAGTTGGTTTTGTTGGTGGAATGGACCTCTTTATCATCCATAAGTTTGAAGCTGGATACAGAGCAGGAGTTAAGACTGTAAATCCAGATTGCAAGGTTCTTGTGGGATATACCGGTAATTTCACAAATGCAGATGATGGTCAGAAGATTGCAAAACAGCAGTTTGATGCAGGTGCTGATATTGTGTATCATGCATCTGGTGCTTGTGGTCTTGGCGTAATTAAAGAAGCACAGACAAGAGGAGAAGGGTACTTTGCAGTTGGTGTTGACTCTGACCAGGATTACCTTGCTCCAGGAAGGGTTCTCACCTCTATGATTAAACACGTTGATTACGCAGTCTGGCTCTCCATTCAGTCTGTAGTTGAGGGAACATTTAAATCAGGCCATATCTTCCTTGGAGTGAAGGAGGGTGGAGTAGGTCTATCACCTATGAAGTACACAAAGGATATTATTCCAGAGGATGTTCTTGATAAGGTGAATAAACTTAAAGAGATGATTGCAAAGGGAGAATTCAAGGTTCCATCCACATATGAGGAGTTAGATGCCTTTGTTCCTCCTGAAATTCCATAAAGAGTAAACTTTTTAAAAAAGGGTGGGTGTGTTTTTAGCACCCACCCTTTTTTAATAGAGTGGAGGTAAAAATTGGAGGAGTATGCTGTTGAGCTTAAAAATGTTACAAAGATTTTTCCAGGGGTTATAGCCAACGACAACATATCTCTTAGCATAAAGAAGGGCGAAGTTTTTGCTATTGTTGGGGAAAATGGAGCGGGGAAGACCACTTTAATGAACATTCTGTATGGTCTATACACACCAGATTCAGGAGAGATATATGTTTTTGGAAAAAAGATAAGACACAACACTCCTAAAAAGGCAATAGAAATGGGAATTGGTATGGTTCACCAGCATTTCATGTTAATACCAAAGTTTACAGTGTATGAGAACATAATTCTTGGTGAAGAATTCAGAAAAAATGGATTTGTGCTTGACAAGAAAAAGGCCATAGAAGAGGTAAAGAGAATCTCTGATATGTATGGGCTTAAAGTTGATCCTGAAGAGAAGATAGAGAATCTTCCCGTTGGAATCCAACAGAGGGTGGAGATTTTAAAGGTTCTATTCCGTGGAGCAGAAATTCTTATCCTTGACGAACCAACGGCGGTGTTAACTCCTCAGGAGACAGAGGAGCTTTTTGATACCATAAGGTCTTTAAAGAAGAAAGGAAAAACTGTCATATTTATCTCTCATAAACTCAAAGAGGTTCTTACCATAGCAGATAGAATAGCAGTTTTAAAGAATGGCAAGGTTAGAGGAATAAAGAACGCAAAGGACACAGACGAGAGAGAGTTAGCAAGGTTAATGGTTGGAAGAGATGTTGTTTTTGTAGTTCCGAAAAAAGAGAAAGAGCCAGGAGAGGTTATACTTGAGGTGAAAGATCTTGTAGTCATGAGTGATAAAGGTATCCCGGCTATAAAAGGAATTTCCTTTAAATTAAGAAGAAGCGAGATTCTTGGAATAGCGGGAGTTGAAGGGAATGGGCAGAAGGAGTTGGTTGAAGCTCTAACAGGATTAAGACCAATTAAGAGTGGAAAGATTATAATAAGGGGAGAAGAGGTAAGGGAGTTTGATCCCTGGTTTTTTAGAAATAGTGGAATTGCTCACATTCCAGAGGATAGAAGAAAGAGGGGTCTCGTTCTACCATTTACAATCTCCTACAATTTGTTTCTTGGAAGAGAAAAAGAGTCTTATTTCTCAAGAGGGCTATTTTTAAACAGAAAGAACATAGATGACTTTGGAAGAAATAAAGTTATTGAGTATGATATAAGACCCCATAATCCAAAACTTAAAGCAGAGGCTCTATCTGGAGGTAACCAGCAGAAGGTAGTTGTTGCAAGGGAAGTTTCCTATGATCCTGATATACTTATCGCTTCCCAGCCTACAAGAGGATTGGATGTTGGAGCCATAGAGTTTGTTCATAAAAAGCTTGTAGAACAGAGAGATTCTGGAAAAGCGGTTCTCCTTATATCCCTTGAACTTGATGAGATAATGATGTTGTCAGATAGAATCGCAGTTTTATTTAACGGTGAGATTGTAGGTGAGCTACCAGTAGAGGAAGCAACAGAGGAGGAGCTCGGACTTCTCATGCTTGGTTTGAAAAGATATGATAAAAAAGAGGTGGAGGCATGAAGGGGCTTAATTTTTTAAATGACATTCTTATATGGTGGAATAGTAAGAAGGAAGAAATTTCGTCATTTCTTGTTCCAATAATATCTATAATAGTGGCTTTTCTTGTAGCAGCAGTGATGATAAAGGCTACTGGTAAAAGCCCCTGGGCTGCATATAAGCTTCTATTTGAAGGAGCATTTGGCTCTTCTCTCAAGGAATTTTTCAGTTTAAAAGAAGCAGGGGAGGGTTTTCTTAAAGGATCAATTCTTACATTAACAGGACTTTCCGTTGCTGTGGCGTTTAGAGTTGGACTTTTTAATATAGGTGCTGAAGGACAATTTATAATGGGAGCCATAGTTGCAGCCTACCTTGGCTTCAAATTAAACATGACTCCCTGGATAGATATACCCTTGATTTTGATTGCAGTTATTATAGTTTCCGGTCTTTACGCAGCGTTTGCAGGATGGCTCAAAATTACAAGGGGAGTCCACGAGGTCATAACCACAATAATGCTTAACTGGATTGCAGTTCATCTTGTGGAAAACTGGATAGTTGTTGGTCCCTTTAATATTCAAAGATACAGACCTGAAGCTATACTTGCAGGAACTCCTTATGTAAAAGAAGCTTCAAGGCTTAAGCCTTTCTTTCAGGGAACAAGATTGAATGGTTCAATAATTATTGCAATACTTGCAGTGATTTTTGTTTATATCCTTATGAATAGAACTGTTCTCGGCTATGAAATACAGGCAACTGGAAAGAATCCTGATGCAGCAAGGTACAGTGGTATAAATACTGCAAGAACCATGCTTATTGCTATGTTTATCTCTGGTGCCCTTGCTGGCGTTAGTGGAGCATGTATGATTCTTGGAACTGAAGGACACTATCCAGGAGTATTCAGGCCAGGATATGGATTTGACGGTATAACCATGGCATTAATTGGAAATAATGCAGCAATAGGAACTCTTTTTTCATCCATGTTTTTTGGTTTTGTAAGAGCAGGTGCAACTGGAATGCAACTTATCGGAATTCATAAAACCTTTGCTGATATCATTCAAGGAGTAGCAACCCTCTTTGTTGCTGGTCAGGTTGGCATAAAGTATCTTCTCTTCAAGATTGGAGAAAAGAAGGTAATCAAAGAGGAGGCTCAAAGTGGAGTTAGCTAAAACGATAGTTTCCTTTATTTCTTCTATGTTACAGTTTGGGACTCCTATAATTCTCGCTGGTCTCGGTGGTGTAATGTGTGAAAATGCAGGTGTGGTAAATATAGCTCTTGAAGGAATTATGAGAATGGGAGGTTTTTTTGCTGTATTGGGTGCCTATATTTCTTCCACTAAGATTGACCCAATACTGGGAGGAAAGGATCCTCTTGCAGGAAACCCATGGGTTGGAATACTCTTCGCCATAGGTATAGGAATTCTGGTTGGACTTCTTCATGCTTATATCTCTGTATCTTTAAGGGGAAATCAAATTGTTTCAGGAGTCGCCATAAATGTATTTGCACTTGGAGGAATGACATTTTTCCTTGAAAGATACTTTAACACAACAGGACATTCTCCATCTGTGGCTTCCTTTATGAACAAACCACTTTTACCACATCTTGCAAAACTTCCTATAGTGGGAGAACTCTTTGAAGCGATGAATATATTTGTATTCCTTGCGTTAATTCTTCCTTTTGTTATTCATTTCTATCTCTACTATACTCCATGGGGGTTAAGACACAGGTCTGTTGGAGAACATCCAAAAGCAGCAGATACTCTTGGAATAAATGTCTATCTTGTAAGGTACCTTGCAGTAATCGCTTCAGGAATACTTGCAGCTCTTGCAGGTGCTTCAATGTCCATAGGACAGCTGGATCTATTTGACAATCATATGCCAGCAGGGTTGGGTTTCATAGCTCTTGCCGCAATGATTTTTGGTAAGTGGACTCCAATAGGAACATTCTTTGCAGCCCTTTTCTTTACCCTTGCTACAGTAGTTCAAATATACATTCAAACCTCTGCTCCTCAGCTTTTGAATATTATACCAAGAGGTTTCTTCCTTGCCCTTCCCTATATTTTAACCCTGCTTGTTCTTGCGGGATTTGTTGGAAGAGCAACACCTCCCGCAGCTGATGGAATACCTTACGAAAAAGGAGAAAAACTATGAAGAATTTTTTATCATTTTCACCAGAGTTTAAAAGCCCTTTCTTTCCACATGTGTGTTTGGAAAGTACTGTAATAACCTTTGGTCTTCCATATCCAGATAATGTGAAACTTGCAAAGGATATGGAGTCCAAAATAAGAGAAGAGGGCAGTATACCTCTCACACTCGGCATCAAGGAAGGTAAAATAGTTATTGGATTCTCTGAGGACGATTTTGAATTCTTTGGGAAAGGCGAGGGAATTTTTAAAGCAAATATGAGAGATATACCCTATCTTCTGGCACAAAAGAGAAGCGGGGCACTCACTGTTTCAGGTTCCATTTCTATAATGAGCTTATTTAACCTCATGTTTTTTGTTACAGGCGGGACAGGGGGAGTTCATAGAGGTATGCCCAATGTCTTTGATGTATCGGCGGATCTTATTGCTATGAGTAAGTATAAGGTGGTTGTGATATCATCTGGTTTTAAATCAATTCTTGATATAGAGAAAACATGGGAACTTCTTGAGACCCTTGGTATTGGTGTGGTTGGGTTTAAAACAAAGAAACTACCAGGATTTTACTTTAGAGAAACTGACATTTCCCTTGATATGTATGTGGATTCTGTTGAAGAGTTGGTGGATTTCATAAGGGTGTGGGATAAAGTTTCAAACACAGCTCTTCTAGTGGTTAATCCTATACCAGAGGAGGACGAGATAGACAGGGGATATTTTGAAGGTCTTATGAAAGAAATTCTTTCTGACATTGATAAGAAAGGGGTAAGAGGTAAGGAAGTTACTCCTTACATACTCGCTGAGTTACATAAGAGAAGCGAAGGTAGAACTCTCAGATCAAACATTTCACTACTTCTTAACAATGCGAAACTTGGAGGAAAACTTGCTTCCCTATACTTTAGAAAGGACTGATAAAGAACTTTTATTTAAGATAAAACATTTTCTTATCTCAAGAGAGAGAACCCTTTCCACTGCTGAATCATGTACAGGAGGTTATCTCTCCTCCTTCTTCTCCCTACTGCCGGGCTCTTCAGATTTTTTTAAAGGAGGTATTGTTACCTATCAGGCAGAAGTTAAGACAGACGTTCTTGGGGTGGATAAAAACATAGTTGAAAAGTTTGGTGTTGTAAGTGAAGAAATGTCCATTGAGATGGCTAAAAAGGTAAAGGAGAAACTAAATTCCTATTACGGTATATCAGCTACGGGAAATCTTGGACCTTCGGTGCTTGAAAATAAAAGAAAAGGACTTGTCTATTCATCTGTGTATTCTGAAGAAGGTATTTTATCTAAAAGATTTCTACTTTCTGGAACAAGAAGCAAGATAAGAGATCTTTTAATATTAAATATTTTAAAATTTTTCTTTATTTATCTGGAAGGTGAGGAGGTATGATAGAAAAGACTTTAACCAACCTTGGTTACAGAATGAGCAAAGGAAGAAGGGAGATAATTTCTTTTTTGAAGAAGAACAGGGGAAAACATCTCTCAGCGGAAGATATATACAAGGCTCTAAAGAAAAAAGGCGTAAGTCTTACCACTGTTTATAGAACCTTAAAGATTCTTGAAAGAGCTGGAATAGTAAAGAAATCCACATTTTCCAAAAGACACATGAGCTACGAACTCTCCTATAAGCCACACATACATCTTATATGTAGTGATTGTGGAAAAATTGAAGAAATAAAAGGTGTTCCACCAGAGAAGCTTATGAAACTTGTGGGTATAGAAAGTTCTGAAGAAGATTTTACCCCTGTTTCCTATATAGTTGAAATATATGGAATTTGCAAAAGTTGTAGACTTAAGTTAAAGAGAACTAAACGTTAAATTTAAAGTATATTATGTCTCCGTCCTGAACCTCGTATTCTCTGCCTTCTATCTTTATAAGTCCCTTCTCTCTTGCTTGATGTAAAGAGTTGACTCTCTTTATATCTTCGAAATTTATAACTTCTGCTTTGATAAAACCCTTTTCCATATCTGAGTGGATTTTACCTGCTGCCTGGGGAGCCAGGGTGCCCCTTTTTATAGCCCAGGCTTGTAGGATATTGTTTGCATATGTAAAGAATGTTATTAAATCAAGCAGTTTATAGGATTCTTTTATTAATTTTTCTAAACCAGTTTCTTTAAGACCTATATCAGAAAGGAATTCTTTTTTCTCTTTTTCGTCCATGTTTACTATTTCTGCTTCGAGTTTACAGGAGATAAATATGAGTGGATAACCTTTTAGTTTTGTAAATTCCTTAAGCTTTTTCATTTCCTCTGTTTCTTCACCTATTAATTCATCTTCTCCAATATTCCCAACTATTATTAAGGGCTTTATTGTAAGAAGGTTGTAATTTTTGTAAACATTTATCCATTCATTTCTGAGTTTTTCATCTCTAAGCCACTTTCCTTTATTCAGTACTTCCTTTGCAAATGTTAAAGCCTCATACTCATGTTTTAATTCCTTTTTTCCAGATTTGTAGGCATGAGAAATTTTTTCAAGGTTTCTTTCTACTATTTCAAGATCAGACATTATTATCTCAAGATGCACTATTTCTATATCTCTTACTGGATCAATATTTCCCTCAACATGAGCTACACTCTCGTCTCTGAAACATCTCACAACCTCAACGATGCCAGAGGTTGCTCTTATTTCGGAGAGGAACTTGTTTCCAAGCCCCTCTCCCTTTGATGCACCTTTCACAAGTCCTGCAATATCGTAAAATTTTATAAATGCCGGGATGACCTTGTCGGGTTTTATAACATCTGCTATAAGTTTTAATCTTTCATCGGGTACAGCTACAACTCCTATATTAGGGTTTACTGTAGAAAAAGGAAATGCCTCTATATGAACTTCATTTCCGGTAAGCGCTTTAAAAAGAGTGGATTTCCCGGCATTTGGAAGACCTATTATCCCTATTTCCATTAGAACTTCTCCAGAAACACCTTATATCCATGGAATGATGCATATAAATCGCCTTTTGATGCAACCTCAAAAGGAGCATGCATGGAAAGAACTGCTGGACCACAATCTATAACATCCATTCCTTTTCTTGCAAAGTACAATGCTACTGTGCCACCACCACCTTCATCTACTTTTCCAAGTTCTCCTGTTTGCCATACAACCTTTTCCTCATTAAAGAGTTTTCTTATTTTTCCCACAAATTCAGCAGTTGCATCATTGGAGTGGTATTTACCACCACTTCCTGTAAATTTTGTAATTACCAACCCCTGATTTATAAATGCTGCATTTTTGGGCTCAAACACCTCTTTATAATTTGGGTCAAATGCTGCGTTGACATCTCCTGAAAGAACACTTGATTTCAGGTATATAGATAAAAGGGAGGAGTAGTCTTTTACAAAATTGAACAGAGTTTCCTCAAAAAACATAGATTGAGCAGATGTGTTACCTTCTGAGCCTATCTCTTCTTTATCTACAAGATAAACCACAGCCCATTTCTCCGGTTTATCAATGCTCATTATTCCTTTAAGAGCGGCATATGAGCAGATTCTATCGTCATGTCCATAGGAGAGGATGAAACTTCTATCAAATCCAACCTCCCTTGCTTCTCCTGCAGGTACCAAAGAGAGTTCGCTTGAAATAAAATCTTCTTCCTTAATTCCATATAGTTCCTTTAGCATGTTGAGGATGTTTTTCTTAATCTTTTCTTCTTTTTCGTCCTTTAATGGTTTTGAACCTACAAGTAAGTTAAGATTCTCTCCAGGTATAACCTCTTTTGCTTTTTTCTCCATCTGCTTTCTTCCAAGGTGGGGAAGAAGATCAGGTATTGTAAAGAAATACCCATCATTCTCTGTATTAATCTCCACAACGCCTCCATCTCCCTTTACAATAACTCCCCTCAACACAAGAGGTATAGTTACCCATTGATACTTCTTTATACCTCCATAATAATGTGTTTCAAAGAAAGCAAGTTTTCCATCCTCATAAAGAGGTTTTTGCTTTAAATCTATTCTTGGTGAATCAAGGTGTGCTGTGACAAGATTAAAACCCTCTTCTATCCCTCTTTTTCCTTTGAGGAAGATAATAATGGCTTTTTCTTTAAATTTCCTGTAGAGTTTATCTGAATGAACACCATCCTCATCAATATTGGAAAAACCTTCCTGTTTAAGTAATTTTTCTGCTTCTTTAACAAACTCTCTTTCAGTTTTTACCCTGGACATAAACGAGATGTAATCTTTAGAGATTTCTTCAATCTCTTTTTCGTTGTAGACATCCCACACGTTCTTCTCCTTGTAGTTTAACTCTTCCATATAAACCTCCTTTATATTATTGAAAGATCGTCCCTATGGATAACCTCTTCAAAGGGTAGAAAGCCAAGTATTCTTTCTATCTCCTTTGTTTTCTTTCCTTTTATGGTTTTTAATACCCCCGAGGAATATCTAACTATTCCCTGTCCAATAAACTTCCCCTTTCTATCAATTACTTTCACGGTTTCTCCTGCCATAAAGTTTCCCTTTACGTCAACAATTCCTGCAGCGAGTAAGCTCTTACCTTTATCTTTTATAGCTTCTTTTGCTCCCTCATCAATAATTATCTCACCTTTTGGAGTTAAACCATAGAGTATCCACCTTTTTCTTGAATCAAGGTGTTTCTTTTTTGGAAAGAATAGGGTTCCCACGTCTTCTCCTTCTATGGCACCAACAATGGTTTTATAAGGATTTTTTCCGCTTCCGATTATAACCTTCACTCCAACATTTGTTGCTATCTCTGCTGCTTTTATTTTTGTCTCCATTCCTCCTACGCCAAGTGTTGTCTTTGTTTTTGTTACATAAGAAAGAAGTTCTTTTGTAAGCTCCTTCACCGCCTTTATTCTTTTTGCATCTTTGTGAACTGTAGGATCTTTAGTGTAGACTCCATCGGTGGTTGTCAGTATTATTAACATATCTGCATCAATTATTGTTGAGACTATGGCAGAGAGTGTATCATTGTCACCAAATTTAATTTCCTCTACTGCCACAACATCATTTTCGTTTACTATGGGGACAATACCTTTTTGAAGTAAAGTTTCAAAAGTTTTTTGAGCATTTATGTATCTTTCCCTGTTTATTATATCTTCTCTTGTTAAGAGAATTTGAGCGATTTTTATATCTAAAAGAGAGAAAAATTGTGAGTATATATGCATTAAAAGTCCCTGTCCTACAGCCGCTGCAGCCTGTTTAAGAGTAATAGTTTTAGGTCTCTTTTTAAATCCGAGGGGTTTTAACCCGAGACCTATGGCTCCAGAGGTTACAAGAACAGGCTTTATGCCTTTCTTTATCATGTATGAAAATGCTTCTGAGATTTCACCTAAAATTTCAGGTTTTGGGAAGCCAGTTTCTTCGTTGGTGAGAGATGCTGTGCCTATCTTTACAACAACCTTCATGAATTAATTGTATCATATAAAATTTATGGTATAATTTTTAGAGCGTGGGGCAGTAGCTCAGCGGGAGAGCACCTGATTTGCACTCAGGAGGCCACGGGTTCAAATCCCGTCTGCTCCACCAAATTTTTTATCATTGGTTCACCCATATACTGGGAAAGACCTTTAAAGAGCGTCATTTCTTTTCTTGATAATCACAGGCTGGAACTTAAAAACAAGAAGGTAGCCATATTTATAGTTTGTATTGCTCAGATGTTTGGTAAACCTACAGAGAGGTATATTAAGATTCGTTACTTAAGGCCTCTTGAGAAAAAGGTTTCTAATCTTATCATTGAGAGTGGAATTTTTAAAGGATGGCTCAAAACCCCTAATTTTAATGAAAGAGATAAGGTTAAAAACTGGGTAGGGAAATTAATCTCATCATAATTGTTATTCACTTTAATAAGTGATAGAATTTATACAAATGAAACTTTTTACTATTGGCAGAGAAGGTAAATTAATTCCGTATAGAGAGAAAAAATTTGAGCAGATAAAGCAAGAAGCAGATTTGGAGGATATTTTAGAAAACAATCCTGAATATTTTTTTGAAGATTCAAACATTCTTATTATTGGTAGACAGGTTACAACGATTTTGAACACATTTATAGACTTATTGGGAATTGATAAATATGGAAATACGGTGGTTGTTGAATTAAAGAGAGGAAGAACTCCGAGGGAAACAGTAGCACAAGTTCTTGAATATGCTTCTTTTGTTGAAAGTTTAGACTACACCCAGCTAAATAACATTTTTCAAAACTATTTAGGGGAAGAAGTATCTTTGGAAGAATATCATAAGGAATATTTTAAAGATAGTGAATTTGATGAAGAGAGTGTTTCTTTTAATAAGTCTGTAAAGCTTGTTATAGTTGCGCAGGATATATCAAGAGAAGTTAAGCAGACGGCAGTATTTCTTAGAAAGAAGGGAATAGATATATATTGTATAGAGTTTAAATATTTTGAAACTAAATCAGGTGAGAGAATTATAACCAGAGAGGTTGTTGTAGGAAAAGAAGACATTTTGAGATCAATGCCCAAATCTGCATCACTTCCAAAGATCAATAGAGAACAATTTTTGAAATCCTTGGATAAAAACGGATATAAAGTTTTTCAAAGATTGTTTGAATTTGCTGATGAAAATGCGCTGGTTTTTAAATGGGGCTCAAAAGGTTTTTCTTTGAATGTAGATCTGGAAGGTAATTTAGTTCCTCTGCTCTTTGGTTATCCTCCAAATTCTGTATTTAAACAATCTATATACACTGGTAATGAGTTAATAGCTAAGAAAGTAAATGATGGAGAAAATATAGCTAATTTATATACTAAAAATTTAAATGAAATAGATTTTTTTATGGAGTTCAACTCTAAATGGGGTGCATTAAAATGG
>QMOO01000001.1 GCA_003648245.1 Caldisericota bacterium | reverse complement strand
GATATACTTGATTTTATTGATTTTTTAAAGAAAAATAATCTTAACTTTGATACAGTAAACAGAGATAACTTAAGAAAATTTTTGTTTGAATTAAGGGAAAGAAACTTAACAAGAAAAAGTATTGCAAGAAAAATATCTGGAATAAGAAGTTTCTTTAGATTTCTCACGAAAGAAGGTTACATAAAGAAAAATCCTTTTCTCATGGTGGAACTCCCGAGAGTAGAAAAGAAACTGCCTGTATTTCTTACAGAGGAAGAAATAGTGAAACTAATTAATGCTCCGGATTCTAAAACTCTATTGGGATTAAGGGATAAACTAATTATCCTCTTTCTTTACTCTACAGGTGTGAGGGTTTCTGAGCTTATATCAATAAAAGTTTCTCATCTTGATTTGAAGAGAGGGGAGGTAAAAGTCTTTGGTAAAGGTAAAAAAGAAAGGATTGTATTCTTACCTGAACAACTCTCGACTCTCCTGAAGGAGTATTTAAAAAGAAGGAGAAAGACAAACGGGTATCTATTCTTAAATAGGAATGGTAAGCCATTAACAGATAGAGGTATAAGACTTGTAATAAAAAAGTATTCTAAAAGAGTTGTTCCGGATAAGAATGTAACTCCCCATACTTTAAGACACACCTTTGCAACTCACCTTTTAACAGGAGGAGCAGATTTAAGGAGTGTTCAGGAATTGCTCGGACACTCAAAACTTTCTACCACACAGATATACACTCATCTTACCAAGGAGAATTTAAAAAGGATATATGAAAACTTCCATCCCCACTCAAAGAAAAAATAAACTAATTCTAATAAATTCAAACTCCCTCAATGTTTATAAAAATTTCGAAAAGGAAAGAGAGATTCTTAAGATGTGTAATGATGATACATTTGTACTACGTTTTTGGAGAAACAACTCGTGTGTTGTTATAGGCAAATTTCAAAAGGAGGAATATGAGGTAAATATAGACTATATTAAAAGTAAAAATATACCAATTATAAGAAGATTTACAGGTGGTGGAACAGTTTATCACGATGAAGGAACTCTAAATATAACTTTTTGCAAAAGTAAAAATTTTCATCTATTCTCAAAATATTTTCATGAAGAGGGAAAAGGAATCACAGAAATAATTCTGGAGAGCATAAAGAGCTTTGGTATAAATGCTCGCATTGGAGTAAGAAATTCCATCTTTGTGGGAGAAAAAAAGATACTGGGTTCTGCAATGGCTATTAAAGGAAATGCATTCCTTTATCATGCATCTATGCTTGTGAACACCGATATTAGCGTATTAAAGAATGTCATAAAATGGAAAGAAGACTATCCAAAAAACATAAGAAATGTTGTTAAAAGCGTAAGAAGTAAGGTCATAAATTTAACTGATTTAAAGTTTTTATCAATGGATGAACTGAAAAGTAGAATACTTGAAAATTTTATTCGCTATCTTAAAATTAGTTATGTTAAAGAAATAAATTAGGAGGGATTGAGCAATCATGATTAAAAAGAGAGAAATAATGGATTCCTGGAGGGAAATGAAGACAAGAGGTATAAAGAGGCTAAAAATTTCAAGAATCTCCCCAAAGGAATTGAGTGAAAGAAGGTCTAAAAATAGAATATGGCTCTCCTCCGTTATCTCTTTAATGGAAAACTTTCTCTCAAAATTAAATAAAAAAAACTTATACATCTCTTTCGTAGATTCTGACAGTGTTGTTCTTGAAGTACTACCCCGTAATAGTGGTGAAAATAATAGTGGTGAAAGAATTTTAAGAGAAGGTGTCATTGTAAAGAAAGATTTTTTTGGAACAACTGCTATAAACCTCTCAATTAGTCATGACACAGCTATAGAAGTAGTTGGAGAAGAACACTATTTAGATGAATTAAAAGAATGGGCATGTGCTGCAGCTCCAGTTCACAATTTAAAAGGAAGTATATACGGTGTAATCTCTCTTTCATCAAAGGTAAGTAATTACCCAGATTACGCATTAGCTGTAGTTTCTTCCCTTGCAGAAGCAGTAGAAAAGGAGGTTATGTGGAGAGAAACTACAGAAAATTTAAAGCTTTCGAAAAAATATCTTGATATTATAAGTGAAGGAATAAAGGATGGAGTTTTGTGTCTCGATGAGAACGCGAAAATTCTCTACATGAATGAAAGAGCTGCTGATATCTTACGTATAGATCCCAATAAAGCTGTAGGTAAATTTGTAGGCGATGTAGTTGATTTTACTCCTGTTATTTTGTCGGTTTATAAAACTCATAAAGGTTATGTAGATAGAGAATTTATCATAAATAGTCCATCTATGGGGACCCTACATTTTATAAAAACGGCAGTCGTCGTAAGGAATGAAAATGGGAAATTTGTAGGTGTAGTTGACTTCTTTAGAGAAATAAGCAGGGTTAGGAAATTTGTAACATCTTATATAGGGGCAAAAGCAAAATTTAGATTTTCGGACATTGTGGGCAAGAGTAGCATGTTTAGAGAAGCCATAAGAATAGCAAAAATTGCATCAAAATCTAACTCCAATGTACTTATTCTTGGAGAAACGGGGACAGGTAAAGAAATGTTTGCACAAGCAATTCATTATGAGGGAATGAGGAGAAGGGGTCCATTTGTTGTTATAAACTGTGGCGCAATTCCAAGAGAACTTGCAGAAAGTGAATTCTTTGGATATGAACCTGGAAGCTTCACAGGAGCAGATAAAAATGGAAGACCTGGAAAATTTGAGCTTGCAGATGGAGGAACCGTTTTCCTTGATGAAATAGGAGAGATGCCTGTAGGTCTCCAGTCTAAACTCTTGCGAGTACTACAGGATAGAAGTGTAACAAGAATTGGAGGAGTTAGATCAATAGATGTAGATGTAAGAGTTATAGCTGCTTCCAATAGAGATTTGACTTCTGAGGTGGAGAAAGGAAACTTTAGAAAAGATCTCTACCATAGACTAAACGTTATTCAGATAAAGATACCTCCCTTGAGAGAGAGAAAAGAAGATATACCTCTCCTTGTAAAACATTTCGTAGGAAAGCTCTCTCAGAAACTTCAAAAGAGAAAAATAAAAATAGATGATTCATTTCTAAAACCGCTTTTAAAATATGACTTTCCTGGTAATGTAAGGGAGCTGGAGAATATAATCGAGAGAGCATTAAATATATGTGAGGGGGAGACACTTGACGAAAGATATCTACCTGAAGAAGTGCTTTCATCAAAAACAGATGTACAATCAATAGAAGAGGTAAAGAAAGCCACGCTCTTAAAGGCATTAAGAGAAACAAACTGGAATATTTCTAAAACAGCAAAGATATTACGAGTTTCAAGACCTACTGTGTATAGACTTATCTCTAAATGGAATATAAAGATTTAATGTAAATATTTTTTACACTAATAAGGCGGTATTTATCGTATCTCCTAACCTTTGTTAAATTATTTTACATATATTTGTAAAAATGACAAGAGTTTTTTCGTACACCTATGCTTCAAATACTTTCATAATCAAGTTTTTATCTATATTGGCACAAAATTTGCATACTTTAGAACAGAAAAGATCAAGGAGGTTTTCATGGAATATTCAAAGGACTTCCTACTAAATTTGTACAGAACAATGGTTCGAATAAGGAATTTTGAATTAAGGGCAGAGAAATTATTTTTAGAGGGTAAACTTCCGGGATTCATCCATTTATACATTGGAGAAGAAGCTATCGCTACAGGGGTAATGGCAAATTTAAGAAAAGATGACTATATCACAAGCACACATAGGGGACACGGACATATGATTGCCAAAGGTGGAGATATGAAAAGAATGATGGCTGAGCTTTATGGTAAACTTACAGGTTACTGCAAGGGAAAAGGTGGTTCCATGCATATAGCAAGCTTTGAGATAGGTGTTTTGGGTGCCAACGGAGTTGTCGGTGGTGGATTACCAATAGCTGTAGGTGCAGGACTGGGAATAAAAATCAAAAAAAGTGACCAAGTCGTTGTTGCATTTTTTGGAGAAGGAGCTTCAAATACGGGTGCATTTCATGAAAGTCTGAATTTCGCGTCTATTTATAAGCTTCCTGTTGTATTTATTAACGAAAATAACAGATTTGCCTCCACGGCAAGAGTAGAGGAAACAACATCTGTTGAGAATATCTCTGATAGAGCAGTAGGTTATGGAATACCGGGGGTTACTATTGATGGAAATAACGTTATAGCTGTGTATGAAACTGCTAAAGAGGCTATAAGAAGAGCAAGAGAAGGTGGAGGTCCTTCTCTGATTGAGGCAAAAACCTATAGGCTGAAAGGACACTTTGTTGGAGACCCTGAATTGTATAGAAAGAAAGAAGAAATAGAAAAATTCTTATCCAAAGAACCCATAGGAAGGTTCGAAAAGAAACTCTTTGAAATGAAGATTCTAAATAAAAATCTAAGAGACTCTATATGGAGTGAATCTGAAAAAGAGATAGATGAAGCAGTAAAGTTTGCTGAAGAAAGTCCTATGCCAAAACCAGAGGATGCACTAACAGATCTATTTGTTGATGATACTGGCTATGATTATTAATGGAGGTAAGGAATGAGAGAGATAACTTTCTCAGAAGCATTGGGTGAAGCAATTCTTGAGGAAATGGAGAGGGATCCTACCATATTCACTTATGGAGAGGATATTGCAAAACAGGGAGGTATATTTGGTGCCTATAAATCACTTTTAGGTAAGTTTCCTGACAGAATATTTGATACGCCAATATCTGAAGAAGCAATTTACGGTTCAGCGTTGGGTGCTGCCCTCGTAGGGATGCGTCCTGTAGTTGAATTTCACTTTGCAGACTTCCTCTTTACGGGAATACAATCAATAACTTTGCAGATTGAGAAGATAAGATACATGACAGGGGGGCAGGGAAAACTTCACCTTGTTTTAAGAGGTCCTGATGGTGTAGCTCAATCAGCAGCAGCTCAGCATTCAGAATCGATAGAGACAATATTCATGCATGTGCCAGGAATAAAAATTATAATCCCCTCCACACCCTATGATATGAAAGGTTTAATGAAAACTGCATTAAGAAGTGATGACCCCGTTATATGTTTTGAGCACAAGAGACTTTATAAAATAAAAGGTCCAGTTCCAGAGGAAGAATATTTAATTCCATTTGGAGTTGCTGATATTAAAAGAGAGGGAAAGGATGTAACAGTTGTTGCTATGTCAAGAATGGTGCATGAATCATTAAGGGCAGCTAATGAATTGGAAAAGGAAGGAATAAGTGTTGAGATGATCGATTTAAGAACTTTGGTTCCTTGGGATAAAAAGAGAGTTATTGAATCTGTAAAGAAAACAAACCACCTTGTGGTTGCCCATGAAACCTGGAAGAGAGCTGGGTGGGGAGCAGAAATTGCCAGTGTAGTTCAGGAGGAAGCTTTTGATTATCTGGATGCACCCATCTTGAGGGTTGGTGAAAAGAATGTTCCCATGCCATTCAGTCCACCACTTGAGGAATTTGTCACACCAGATTATAAAGATGTAATTAAAGCTATCAAAAAAGTTTTGGAGTAAACAATGTATGAAGTAAGAATGCCAAAATTTGGTTTAACAATGGAAACGGGCTTTATAGAAAAGTGGTTTAAAAGTGAAGGTGAAAAAGTCAAGAAGGGTGAACCATTACTTGAGGTTTCCTCAGAAAAGATAACAAATGAGGTAGCTTCACCAGTTAGTGGAACTATCAAAAAAATAATGGGAGAAGAAGGAAAAGAGTATAAAGTTGGAGAGGTTATAGCCTTAATTGAAGAGGAAGGAGAAAAAGAGGAAAAGAAAGAACCAGTACCTCCAAAGAGGAGAGAGGAACGGATAAAAATATCTCCTCTTGCAAGGAGAATAGCTAAGGAGATGAATATTGATCTATCAAAGGTTAAAGGAAGTGGTCCTGGAGGAAGAATAGTTAAAAGGGATCTCTTGCCGTTCCTCTCCGCCTCCACCTCCTTGAGGGAAGTAACAATAGAGAAACTCTCAGGCTTAAGAAAAGTCATCTCTGAGAGGCTTTCAAAATCTTTTCATACAGCAGTAACAGTAACAAACATCTTAGAGGTTGATTTCACTGAATTTATAAAAAAAGTTAATGAAACGAATGTTAGCATCACATCTGGATTGATATTTGTTGTTTCAAGCACTTTGAAGAAATTTAAAAAATTCAATGCACACTTTGATGGTGACAAGTTGAAGATTTACACCCATGTAAATATTGGAGTTGCTGTTGATACAGAGAGAGGTCTTATTGTTCCAGTCATAAAAAATGTTGATTCTTTATCGCTTCAAGAAATAAACAATGAGCTTAAAGAAATTGCATCTAAAGCGAGAAGCGGAGTTTTAAAACCAGAAGAAATAAGGGATTCTACATTCACAATAACCAATCTTGGAATGATGGCAACAGATATATTTACTCCTGTTATAAATCCACCAGAAGTTGCAATTTTAGGAATTGGCAGGATCAAAAAAGGAATTAAAATCTTTGACAACAATACACTCTTCATAAGAGATATGGGTTATATCTCTCTATCTTATGATCATAGGGTTATAGATGGTGCTGATGCAGCAAAGTTTTTAAAGGAATTAGCTAACTTAATTGAAAACCCTGAAATTTGAATTGGAAAAGGAGGTGAGAAAATATTACATTTTTAAAAAAATAAAACTTTTAGAGAGGAGGTTAAATCATGAAAAAAATCGTAAGTCTTATCTTAATTGTATCCCTTCTGGTAGTTTTGGGCTTCTCCACTTATTCCTGTAAACCGAAAGAGGAGAAACCCACATGGACACCAAAAGAGGAATATAAACTAAGTGTAGTAGTTGGTCCTACCTTCTGGTGGGGTCTGGGTGCGCAAAAATTTGCTGATGATGTTAAAGAGAAAACGGATGGAAAAGTAAATATAAAAGTTTACTATGGTGGACAGCTCTTTGCAGGTAAGCAAACAAATGAGTTTCAGCTTATGGCATCTGGAGCAATAGACTTTGCATGGGGTTCCACAATTAACTGGTCTCCTGTGATAAAGGAGATGAATGTGTTCTCCCTACCATTCTTTATAAACACATTTGAAAACCTTGACAAGATGGAGTATGGAGAGACGGGGAAAATAATCTTTAAAAAGATGGAAGAGAAGGGTGTAGTTGGCTTAGCATGGGCTGAGAATGGATTTAGAGAGCTAACAAATAGCAAGAGAGAAATAAGGAGACCAGAGGACTTGAAGGGATTGAAGATTAGAGTTGTCGGTTCTCCAATATTCCTTGATATCTTCAGACAGTTAGGTGCTGATCCAACCAATATGAACTGGGCAGATGCAGTAACTGCTTTCCAGCAAGGAACTGTTGATGGTCAGGAGAATCCAGTTGGAGTTCTCATACCTGTCAAAATATGGCAATACCATAAGTATGCAACCTTCTGGAACTACCTCGTTGATCCAGTTATTGTTGGAGTAAACAAGAAGATATGGGATGAGTTTCCAGATGATATAAAGAAGGCAATAAAAGAAGCTGCAGAGGAGGCAGCTGAGTATGAAAAGGCTCTATGCCGTGCTGGACTTGATGGAGATAAGTCCATAAATATTCTCAAGGAAAAGTTTGGAGTTACTCCAGAAGTTGCAGATCCTGTAAAGTACTTGGAAGATAATGGCATGAAGGTTACCTTCCTAACAGATGAGGAAAGAGAGGCATTTATAGAGGCAACAAAACCAGTATTTGATGAATGGGTAGATAAGATTGGAAAAGAAGTTGTTGAGGCAGCAAAGAGAGATATGGGTAAGTAAGTTAAAGGGGGAGTTTCTCCCCCTTTTTCTGTTTTAAAGGAAGGTGAGAAAAAATGGAAGGAAAGAAGAAACTTAAGATAGAGGAATTGTTGGTTGCCATAATGGTCTTTGTCATGGCAACAATTGCTTTTATAAATGTTTTAAGTAGATACATTTTTCACTTTTCATTTGCATTTACTGAGGAGATAGAGGTCAATTTATTCATATGGGTCACTGTGATAGGTATTGCAATAGCATTTGAAAGAGGGTCTCACCTTGGAATGGTTACTTTGTACAAAAAATTACCGAAGAGAATTAGAAAAGGTGTAGCCATAATTTCTGGACTTTTATCAACCATTCTATTTCTCCTTGTCAATATATATGCAATTAAGGAGATATATCAAGATATAACTCTGTTTCATGCAACAAGTGAAGCATTGGGTATCCCATTCTGGGTATACACAATTGGAATTCCTATCTTTTCTGTCTTTATATTTATAAGAATTTTTCAATCTACTTTAAGAGAGATAAAGAATATAGATAAGGGAGGGAAGTAATGGCCATCCTTTTATTATTTGGAGTTTTTTTCTTACTTTTGATATTTGGTGTACCAATTGGGACTTCAATTGGAATAGCTGCAGTTCTTGCCATATGGAAGTACCATCTTGGACTTGATATGCTCTCAAGAAACTTCGCAGCAGGAATAGCCAAATTCCCACTTATAGCCATCCCTTTCTTTGTTCTCGCCGGTATCATTATGGAGAAGGCAAAGCTTGCAAAAAAGATTGCAGATCTTGCAACATTAATTGTTGGTAAAGCTACAGGTGGCCTTGCAATAGCAGCTATAGTAACTGCAATGTTCTGGGGTGCTGTATCTGGTTCAGGACCAGCAACTACTGCTGCTATTGGACTCATACTAATAACACCTATGGTTGCTCAGGGTTACAGTTCATACTTTGCTGCAACAACCATAGCTGCAGCCAGTGGACTTGCAATTGTTATTCCACCAAGTATAGCATTCATAATATATGGTAATGTTACTGGTGTATCTGTGGGTGCTCTATTCCTTGGCGGTATCATCCCGGGTATAATTATAGGACTATCTCTCATAGGAGGCGCCTATTATGTTTCGAAGAAGAGAAATTATCACGGTACAACAAGAAGAGGCAGCCTCAAGGAAATTCTTATTGCACTAAAGGATGCTTTTTGGGCATTACTTGCACCTGTGATTATACTTGGTGGAATCTATGCAGGTGTTGCTACACCTACAGAGGCAGCAGTAATTGCTGTATTTTATAGTTTATTTGTGGGATTCTTTGTATATAAAACTCTTGACTTAAAATCACTTTATGAAGCACTCGTTAATACTGCTGTTACCTCCTCTGTTGTAATGTTTGTTGTAACATTTGCTGGTATATTCTCATGGGCAGCAGCTACCTTAGGTGTTATAGACACCTCCGCAAGATTTATTGTGTCAGTCTCAAAATCTCCTATAGTTGTATTGCTTCTTACAGACCTCGTTGTCATTATCGCAGGTATGTTCCTTGATGCGATTTCAATAACCTATGTCTTCATGCCTATATTGATGCCTGTTCTTGCACACTTCCACATAGATCCTCTCTTCTTTGGAGTGATATTTGTAGTTGCCCTTGCCATTGGCCAGATCACACCACCTGTAGCTGTAAATCTCTATGTTGCAGCAAATTTGATAAAAAGTAGCCTTGATAGACTCTCTCGAGAAGTATGGATTTTTGTTATTGCCGCAGTTGTTGGTCTAATTATACTCACATTCTTCCCTCAGCTAAGCTTATGGATACCTGTTAAAGCTGGTCTTTATACTCCGTAAAGTTAAGCTTCTTTAAATGCATTTGAGTTGATGCCAGAAAGTAGCTGAGTTATTCTTTCCTTCAGTTTTTCTATTCCATAGCCCTTTAGAGCTGACACAAAGACTCCCTCTGGATCTCCACTTTTTAGTTTCTCTATTTGGAATCCTTCTAAAAGGTCAATTTTGTTATAGACAATTATTATGGGTATATCTCTTATTAAAATCTCTCTAAGAATTTTTCTTACAGTTTCTATATGTTTCCTATAAGATATATTTGATGCATCCACTGTAAGAAGTATCAAATCAGAATCGTTAATCTCTTCAAGCGTAGATCTAAAAGAGGAAATGAGAATGGGTGGAAGTTTCTGGATAAAACCAACGGTATCGACAAAAATTATTTCCTTCCCAAGACCTTTAAGATATGACTTCCTTACAAGGGTATCAAGGGTAGCAAAGAGCATATTCTCCGTATATGCCTTCTCTGAAGTAATTGCGTTGAAAAGAGTGGTCTTTCCTGCATTGGTATAACCAACTATTGACACTATAGGAATACCACTTCTGTTTCTTAATTTCCTCCTTGTAATTCTTCTTTTCTTTATCAAAGTAAGTTGTTTTTCCAGTTGTTTTATCTTTTTCTCCACAGTTCTTCTCTTCAATTCTCTATACTTTTCTCCAGGACCACCCCTTATTCCAACAATTCCCATCTGTTGATCAAGGCTTCTCCCTATACCAACAATGGCTGGAAGTTCCATCTTGAGCCTTGCAAGCTCCACCTGGATTTTAGCTTCTCTTGTTTTTGCTCTCTTCTCAAAAATTTCAATTATTACATGGGGTCTGTCAAGAACAAATAGGTTAGTTAAATTCGCTATGTTTCTTATTTGAGAATAGGAAAGTTTTTCATCAAAAATAAGATATTCTGCCCCCTTATCCTTTGCCAGACTGGAAATCTCCATGAGTGCCCCCTTACCGATAAAATAAGCAGGGTTGATCTCTCTAAGTCTTTTTAAAGTTTTAAATACCACCTCTATACCCAGGGTCCTTACAAGAAGATCAAGTTCTTCCAGAGTTTCCTCTGGTAAGAACTGGCTGAACTTTCCAGTTATCGTTCCTATAAGTACAGCTTTTTTCTTTTTCTTGCTTACCAGAGAAGTAGGTATATTAGCCATGTTAAAATCGGACTTATAATCTTTCCTATCACTCCAAAGAAGAGAAGTATAACAAGAATAATCATCCCGTACATATCAATCTTTGGATTCATAAGAACATCCTGTGGGTACTTCAAAAATATTCCATATAAAATCTTTGATCCGTCGAGAGGTGGAATGGGTATCAGGTTAAATATTGCAAGAACAGAGTTTATTATTACCATATACCTTGTAAAAAATTCCAGATACGAAGAAGAAAATGCTGGAAATGGAAAAACAAGAAATCTATAGATTAAAGCAAATACTAAAGCAAGGAGAAGATTTGATAGAGGTCCAGCAAGGGAAACCAGAATAAGCCCCTTTCTAAGATTTCTAAATCTTAAAAAGTTAACTGGAACTGGCTTAGCCCATCCAAATGTAAAAGTAAAGTTGGATGTTATAAGAAGTAGTATTGGAACAAGAATTGTGCCTATAGGATCAATGTGTTTCAGTGGATCCAGGGTTAATCTCCCACTTCTCTTTGGAGTTTCATCACCCAATTTATATGCAGCCCATCCATGTGCATATTCATGAATAATAACTGCAATGATTATGGTAGGTAAAATGAATAGAAGCTCAAGTAGTTTTTTCAAAAACATGCCTTTCTCCTTTCTCTAACAAAGTTTTTACAAAATTAAGTTCGTCCTTTTTAGTTTTTAATTTACCTTCTATTACATATCTTCTTACTATCCTTAAAATTCTACTAAACTCTGGGGATGGTTTCATTCCAAGTTTCAATAAATCCTTTCCCCCGATATGAAGCTTTCGTTTCCTTAACTCAAACAGGTATTTTTCAATTTTATTCTTTATCTCTTTATCTCCTTTAGCATAAAGATAAACTATCTCCTCTAAAGTAAGGGGTTCGAGGATTCTATAAATGGAATAGGCCTCTTCAGTCTCCTTAAGTTCATTCTGTTTATCAGAATAGTAAGACTCTTTATTTATAAAATTCTCTTTCATACACCATCTCTTTATAACCTCTTTCCTTTCAAAATCATTGAGTTCAGAAATTAAAAGGAAAAGTATAATCTTATCTCTTTCAAAAAGAACTACCTCCCTCTCCATTTTTCTCATCAACTTTTCAGCCTCTTTAATTAATTTTTCTGTCCTCTCAGTGTATTTAAGCTTTCTATGAATGCACTTGAAGCCGTCAAGGGATTTAAGTATTCTTAAAGCTGGAATAGTTATAGTTTTATCTCTTAATATGGTGAAAAATTCTTCTTTCATTCTTGTATTTCTTGAGTCTGTAAAGAGTCCTGTTTTCATTGTATTTCTCATCAAATCTATCGTATCATCCTCTATAACAAAGCCGAGTTTTGTGGCATATCTAATTGCCCTCAATATCCTTGTAGGATCTTCTATAAAGCTAAAATTGTGGAGCACCTTTATCTTTCTTTCCTTTAAATCTTTTATCCCACCAAACAAATCTATTAGAAGACCGAATTCATTAGGATTTAAAGATATCGCCAGAGTATTTATTGTAAAATCCCTTCTTGCAAGATCCTCCTTTAAACTTGCCCACTCTATTTTTGGAAGAGCAGCTGGCTCCTTATAGTATTCTCTCCTTGAAGAAGCTATATCAATCTTTACTTCATCATCAAATACAACCTTTGCAGTCTTAAAATCTGGATGTATAAATATCTTTGCTTTAAATTCTTCCTTTATCTTTCTTGCAAGAATTATGGCATCTCCTTCCACTACTATATCTATATCCTCTACCTTTCTCTTTAAAAGCAAGTCTCTTACAAAGCCACCTACAAGATAAGCTTTCATATTAAGACCTTCAGCAATTTTACCTATCTCCTTAAATCTTTTTGCTATTCTTGAGGGTACATTTCTTTCCAATAGATCAATTATATAATCCCTCTCTACTGGAAAGATAACTTTGTTTATTTCAGGATATATAGCTCTTAATATATCACTTCTTGCAATTATTCCTACTATCTTTCCCTTAACCACAACAGGAATCCTGCCAACATTTCCCTCAATCATTATCTTTTCAATTTCTTCAAGAGGAGTCTCGGGAGATACAATAACTATACTCTTTTTCATAAAGTCTTTTACTTTAAGGTTTGTAAGCCCATGAAGTTCCATCCTTTCAAGATCCTTTCTTAAAAGTATTCCTGTAATCTTTTCTTTTTTAACCACCGGAAGAGCAGAAAACCCGTATCTTAACATAATCTTTCTTGCTTCATCAAGAGTACTCTTCTCGCTTACAGTCTTTACCGGGGAACTCATTATATCCTTAGCAAGAATTCTCTTTGAAGTGTTCTCCTCCACCAATTTAACTATCTTATCAGTCAAGATCTCGTCTTCCTTAATCTCAAAATTTGCAGAGGAGGCTGTCTTATGTCCTGCCCCTCCATAAGGAGCAAGTATTTTTCTTACATCCACTTCAACAGTTTTACTCCTCGCTATTATAACCGCTCTCTTTTTTTCTATGGATTTCAAAATTATGAACACTGCACTGAGATCAAAAAGCTCAAGAAGTTTATGAGTTAAAAAACCCATCCCTTCAACATACTCTTCCAGCACAACCTCTGAAATCCCAACTCTATAACCATTTATGGTTTTTATCTTAAGAGCAAACAGGAGTTTTTCAAATGCCTTTTTCTGTATAACATTCATATATGTCATTGCATACTTGGAAACCATTGTTAGATCAACACCAAAGTTGAATAGATAGCTTAAAGCCTCCATATCATATTTTTTAGTCGTTAAGAATGTAAGATTCCCTGTATCTTCATATATTCCAAGGGCACCAAGACTTGCCTCAATGGAATTTAATTCTATCCTCTTGTTCTTAAGCATATGAGCAATTATTGAGGTTGTAGCTCCAACTATCTTTATTATCTTTTTAGCTTGAGGTAAAGCAGTTGAATCTAGTTCATGATGGTCTATCACCACAACTTTTGGAAAATTTTTAACAAAATCACCTATTGATCCGAGTCTGTCCGGGTACTGAGTATCAACTACAATAATCTTATCTATCTTTTCCAAATCTATCTTTTTCTTTGGCTTTATGTTATCAAATAATGTTCCGTATATTGAGAAAAAGGAATAAACAGGTGAAGATAATGTAGGTAGTAAAAGTACAGAATCTGGAAATATTTTTCCAGCAAGAACAAGGGATGCTAATGCATCAAAATCCGCTGATCTGTGTGTAACAATTAAATTCATCAATTAAATTATACATTTCCTTTCACTTCTCTTCAATCTTTATCTTTAATTCCTTGAGTTGTTCCTCCTGAACATCGCTGGGTGCCGACGTCAGAGGGCATATGGCTTTCTGTGTTTTTGGAAAAGGAATCACATCTCGTAAACTGGAAGCTCCTGAAAGGAGCATGACTAACCTATCAAGCCCGAGAGCAATACCACCATGAGGAGGAGCACCATATCTTAAGGCACGAAGGAAAAACTCAAATCTATTCTCTACCTCCTCATCAGAGTAACCCAAAAGATTGAATATCTTCTTCTGTAAATTCATATCATGAATTCTTATACTTCCACCACCAATTTCATAGCCATTTATGACAAAATCGTAGGCACGGGAATAAACTTTTCCAGGATCTTTATCCAGTAACTCAACAGTTTCAGGAGAAGGGGAAGTAAAGGGATGGTGTTTTGAATCCCATCTTTTCTCCTCTTCATTCCATTCAAAGAGAGGGAAATTTGTCACCCATAGAAGCTCAAATTTTTCCTTTTCTATCATGCCAAAAAGCTCTCCAAGATATAATCTTACCTTCCCAAGTAATTCCAGAAACTCATTGTCCCTTCCTGCAAACAATAGAATAGTATCACCTTCACTGGCTAAATTTCTAAGTTTGTTCCTTTGCTCCTCATTTATAAACTTTGTGAGAATTGAAGGAACTTTATCAGAGATGGAATAACCTATCACACCAGATAGTCCAATGTCTTTAATTTTTTCCTCTATCTCCTTTAACTCTTTTCTTGATAGAAGTCTATTTTTTATTACAAACCCTTTGATTCTTCCACCTTCTTTTATTATATTTTTAAACAACTTAAAATCTGAATCTAAAAAAATATCTGTAAAATCAGTTATAGGAAGTGAGAATCTCAGATCAGGTTTATCTGAGCCATACTTCTCCATCGCTTCAGAATAAGATATTCTCCTTAAAGGAATCGGAATACTAATATTCAATGTTTCTTCAAAAACTTTTTTGATCATTCTTTCAACTACATCCATAATGTCATCTTCGGAGATAAAGGACATCTCTATGTCAATTTGTGTAAACTCTGGTTGTCTATCTGCTCTTAAATCTTCATCTCTAAAGCACTTTGCAATCTGGAAGTATCTGTCTATACCTGAAATCATGAGTATCTGTTTGAAGAGCTGAGGAGATTGGGGAAGAGCATAGAATTTTCCAGGATATATTCTTGAAGGAACAAGAAAATCTCTTGCTCCTTCAGGAGTACTCTTGGTGAGTATAGGCGTTTCCACCTCCCAGAATCCCTCACTTATTAGAAAATTCCTCACAACATTTGTGGCTTTTGATCTAATATATATGTTTCTCTTCATAAATTCTCTTCTTATATCAAGATATCTATACTTAAGTCTTAAAAGCTCATTTATTTCACTCCTCGAATCAATTTCAAATGGAAGCGCTTCTGATCTATTCAACACTTCCATCTCTTCAGCAACAACTTCTACCTCACCTGTGGGAATTTTATCATTTATGTTTTCTTTTGGTCTTTCCCTGACAGTTCCAACAACTTTAAGAACCCACTCCACACCGACTCCTTTGATTCTTTTGTGAAGATCCTTATCCTTTTCTGGATCAAAAACTATTTGAACAAAACCAGCTCTATCTCTTAATTCAATAAAAGTCAAACCGCCAAGGTCTCTTATATTCTTTACCCATCCAAAAAGTGTTAGTCTTTTACCAACGTCACTTTTATTTACTTCACCGCAATACTTACTTCTTTCCATTCCTCTCCTCCAATTGTTTAATTCTTTCCTTGATATCTGTGAGAGAAATCTCCTCCTGAACTTTTCTTGATAAATCCTTCAAGATTACATTTCCTCTTTCTCTTTCTTCTCCACCCACTATTATTAGATAAGATGCATTTCTCTTTACTGCATCAGTAACACCGGATTTTAGTTTTTTAGGTTTATAGGGAATAAATACACTGCTTCCTTCTTCTCCTAAATCCATATATAACTTGAATGCATCTATATAATCTGCTTCAGAAATGGGAAGTATATAAATTGTTTTTCTTTCTCTGTAAGGCAAATTTCCAGTTTTCTCAAGAAGAATCATTAATCTCTCTATCCCCATGGCAAATCCAACACCAGGTGTTTTCTTACCTCCCATACTTTCAGAAAGATCGTCGTATCTACCACCACCAAGAACTGCATTCTGAGCTCCCAAATCACCTGATTGAATTTCAAATACAGTTCTTGTATAGTAGTCAAGCCCTCTTACAAGCCTATTGTCAATCTCATACTTAACACCGAGAATATCAAGGAGTTCAAGAACTTTCTCAAAATGCTCCCTGCATTCATCACACAGAAAATCTATAATTCTTGGGGCATTTTCTGTTTCTCTTTTACATGATTCCTTTTTGCAATCAAGAATTCTTAGAGGATTGGAATAAAATCTTCTCTTACAATCATCACATAGCTTCTCATACCTTGGCTTTAGATACTCTTTCAGGGCCTCTCTATATTTCGGTCTACATTTTTTACATCCAATGCTGTTTATCTTTACGCTCAGGTTTTTAAGTCCAAGTTTCTTTAAAATGATAAGAGCCAAATTTATGACTTCCACATCAAGATATGGACTCTCATCACCTAAAGCCTCAATTCCAAAATGGAAAAACTGCCTTTGTCTTCCCATTTGAGGTCTCTCATACCTGAACATTGGTCCAAAATAGTAGAGTTTCACAGGTTGCGGAAGAGATTTCATACCATGCTCAATATACGCCCTCACCACAGGTGCTGTGCCCTCAGGTCTTAAGGAAAGATCTCTTCCTCCTTTATCTTTAAATGTGTACATTTCTTTCTCCACAATATCAGTATTCTCTCCAACACTTCTTTCAAAAATTTCTCTATGTTCGAAAACCGGGGTTATAATCTCTCTATAACCAAAATTTTCAACAGTTTCTCTTATGAAGGAAATTACAATATACAGTGCCTCTGTTTTGCCTGGAAGGATATCAGGACATCCCTTTGGACCCTTTATCATTTCTTAATCACCTTCAAAAACCTTCTCTTCCCAACTTTTATAATCATGCCATTCTTTACATCTATCATAATCTCTTCAGGTTTCACCTTCTTTCCATCAATAGATATACCCCCCTGCAAAATTAATCTTCTTGCTTCACTTTTTGAAGATACAAGATTTTGATCCTTTAAGAGCTCCACAAGATTGATCTTGTCCTCTACAATTTCAACAGTGGGAATATCTTCTGGTATCTCCTTTTTACTGAAAACTTTTATAAAACTATCTCTTGCTCTTTTGGCATCCTCTTTTGAATGAAATCTTGAAACAATCTCTTCAGCCAGAAGAAGCTTAAAATCTCTGGGATTTTCTCCTTTCTCCATTCTTTCTTTAAATTCTTCAATCTCGTCTGGATCTCTATCTGTAAGAAGCTCAAAATACTCAATTATAAGGTGGTCTGGAATACTCATAACTTTTCCAAACATCTCCTCTGGAGCATCATTTATTCCAATGTAATTTCCAAGACTCTTCCCCATTCTCTTTTCTCCATCAATTCCTCTAAGTATTGGCATAAGAATTGCAATCTGAGGTTCCTGACCCACATCTCTCTGAAGGTCTCTACCAAACAGGAGATTAAATTTTTGATCGCTTCCTCCTAACTCAACATCTGCCTTTATTACTACTGAATCATATGCTTGCATGACAGGATATAGAAACTCATGTAGATATATGGGAACTCCCTTTTTATACCTGTTAAAAAAATCATCTCTTTCAAGTATCCTTGCTATTGTAAAATGGGAGGCAAGTTCCACAATCTCTCTCATTTTTAAAGGAAGAAGCCACTCACCATTGTATCGTATCTCTGTCTTTTCTTTATCCAGAATTTTAAACGCCTGCTTGCTATAATATCTAGCATTCCTTTCAATTTGTTCTGGAGTAAGACCACTTCTTGCCTTATCTCTACCAGATGGATCACCTATTATTGCAGTTCCACTTCCTATAATAAGTACCACATGATGACCAAGTCTTTGAAAATCTCTCAATTTATTCAAAACTACAGTGTGTCCAAGATGTATATCTGGAGCAGTAGGATCAACACCAAGTTTTACAACAAGAGGTTTACCTCTTTTTAATTTCTCTACAAGCTCCTCTTCGTTGATTATCTCTAAGGTTCCCTTTTTAATTATCTTTAACTGTTCTGTAATATCAAACATAATACTCTCCTTGGAAAGGAATTTACAATATTTTACTATATTTTATTAAATAAAAAAACCTGAAATGGAATTTGTATAAGTTTCTATAATCTTAAATCGCCAAGATTCTCCAGAGTTGGATTGTCCCAGTAATCCTGTTTCTTAAGTATATCGTATTCCCTTTTTAATAAATCGGCATGATATTTTTCTACTTTTATAAGCTCATTTATGTACTTTTTATCTTCTTCGTCAACAGTTTTTTCAAGCATTTTCGTGTAATGCTCTATTGCCTTTATCTCAGATTGAAGAGCTATCTTCACTATATCTAAAGATTTAACTTTATCCCAATCTTTCTCTTCAACAATATTAAATTCTGGATTTACATTAAACTTATCTTCAGGTGTAAAGCTTTCTTCAAAAAGTTTTCTGTACATTTTAATGAGCTTTCTCTCATGGGACTCCTCTTCTCTGGAAAGTTTATCCAGTTTTTTCTTTGCAATCTTATTCTTTACTGAATCAGAGATTTTTTTATAAAACCTCATTGCATCATGTTCAGCCTGAATTGCATCCTCCAATAATTTTTTCATTTTACACCTCCTTAATTAATTATATCAAGGTAAAAATATATATCTATTTTGAAAAAATTTTAATTTTATGTGATATAATATCCCTTGAGGAGATCGGAGAGTGCGAGAACCTTTTTTGAGATTTTTAAAAGGAGGTAAGCTAAAATGACCGCACTTTTAGCAATTATTGGAGGGGCTATTTACATCATAGGTTACATGGTCTATGGTAGAAGATTGGAGAAGGAAGTAGTAAAGGCAGATCCTAACAGACCAACCCCTGCTGTAAAATTAAGGGATAATGTAGATTACATGCCTGCAAATAAGTTCGTTCTATATGGACATCATTTCGCTTCTATTGCCGGGGCTGGTCCAATAGTAGGACCTGCGCTTGCCATGGTTTGGGGGTGGTTACCAAGTATTCTCTGGATTTGGTTTGGTAACCTTTTTATTGGTAGTGTTCATGACTATCTTGCTTTAATGGCTTCGGTAAGATATGATGGTAAATCGGTTCAGTGGATTTCTGGTAAGCTTATGACACCAAAGACCAAGTATGCTTTTGAGCTCTTTGTATATTTTGCACTTCTTCTTGTTATAGCAGCGTTTATGAACGTTTTCGCCGGTCTTGCATCATCCACTCCAGAAATTGCAACAGCATCGATTCTCTTCATCATTGTAGCTATGATTGAAGGTTATATAATGTACAGAACAAAGATGAACTTCAGTGCTGCTTCTATTATAGGAGTAATACTCCTTATACTTGCTATAGTTATAGGATTCAAATTCCCGTTTATTAAGATTGCAAGTAAGCAAGCCTGGTATGTGATTCAGTTTATCTACATAATAATCGCTGCATCACTTCCTGTATGGATACTACTTCAGCCAAGAGATTATCTAAATGCATACATTCTGTGGTTTGGACTTATAGTCGGTGGTCTTGCAGCTCTTATTGCCTTCAAGGGATTCTCATGGCCTGCATTTACAGTATTTTCTCCTAACTTGATAAGTGGTCAGCCCTCACCGTTCTGGCCAACTGTTCCATTAATTATAGCCTGCGGAGCTCTGTCTGGTTTCCATTCAATAGTTGCTTCAGGTACAAGCTCCAAACAGCTGGATAATGAGTTAAGTGGACTTCTTGTTGGCTACGGTGGTATGTTTACTGAAGGTTTCTTATCCACAATAGTCGTTCTCTCTATAGCCGCTTTTGGAATGACTGTCCTTAAAGAAGCAGGTGGAGACATGGCAAAACTTGCATCTCCGGCACTTATTGGAAAGTATGGAGCAGGAGTTATTGGATCTACAGTTGGTAAGGTGGGTATATTCACCCACTCATATGGAAAACTTGTTGGTTCAATAGGAATCCCCTATAAACTTGGAGTAACATTTGGAGGACTCTGGGTTTCAGCATTCATCCTTACAACCCTTGATACCTCCAACAGACTTGCAAGGTTTGCATGGGGTGAGATATGGGAACCTGTGAAGAAGACAAGTGAAGGTTTCTATAAATTCATCGCAAATAAATGGGTTGGCTCAATTATCGCTGCAGGGCTTGGAATGCTTATTGTCTGGGGAGGAACTCTTGGTGCCCTCTGGCCAGGATTTGCTGGTGCAAACCAGATGCTTGCATCCATTGCAATGATTACAGCAGCGGTATGGGTTAGAAATGTACAGAAGGCAAAGAAAGTATGGCAATATGCAGTTCTTATCCCTGCACTCTTCTTATGGGTTACAGTTACTGTAGCATTGATATGGTACCTCTTCGTTGCAGTCCCAGCTATCAAAGCAGCAACAACCAAATATCCTGTGGCAATATTTACAATAATAATGATTATCCTTAACTTTATCCTCATAGGAGATTTCTTGGGAGCATTCAGAAAAGGACCAAAACCTGAAGCAGAGGTGAAATAGAAATGAAGAAGCTCTCCGATCTCCTTAGAAAATTCTTTGGTGGTATTGATGAAGGTTTAAAAGAAGCTTCAGTCTCTCTCATTGAGAAAGAGTTGGAGGAAACAGAAAATGTTTTTGCACTTTTAACAATGGGTTTTTTATCTGGAATCCCATCTCCTCCAACTGGTCTTGTCTTAAGGCTTCTTCCATATATGCAGAGGGAAATATATGTAATGATGCTAAGAAGTAAAAATCTTGACGATGTCTTTGCAGAAACTGCAGGAACATTTGACATTGATTAGGAGTAAACAATGAAAACATACTTTTTCCTTGGAAAAGGGGGAGTCGGGAAGACAACTATTGCAGCTTCCTTTGGTGTAGGCACTTCCTTAGATAATGGAAATGTACTCGTCGTATCTTTAGATCCAGCTCATAATCTTGGAGATGCTTTTAACTCTACGCTCTCCAACAAGATAAAAAAGATCAGCGATAATCTCTCAGCTGTGGAAGTGGATATAGAGAAAATGATAAAAGAATACCTGAATGAGCTTGCATATAAGATGAAAAACACTTATAGATACCTTACTACCTTCAACCTTGATAGATACTTTGATATTTTGAGACATTCTCCCGGTATTGAAGAGTATGCAGTTCTTGAAGCTATAAAGAGGTTTATAAAACTGAAAGAATTCGATACAATAGTGTTTGATACACCCCCTACAGGAATTACAATAAGAGTTTTTGCAATGCCAAAACTCTCCCTTTTATGGACAGATAGACTTATAAAAATGAGAAAAAGAATTCTTGATAGAAGAAAGATGGTAGAAAATGTGAAGGGGAGATTTGAAGCTAAAATAGAAGGAGAAACGGTAGTACTTACTTCTGATGAAAAGGAAGATGATGTAATGCAGGAATTGGTTCGGTATAGAGCTGAAATGGAAGAACTGAGAAACTTCTTTTCATCAGATAATACAACAGTTAATGTAGTAACAATGCCAGAGGAACTTGCTCTTTTTGAAACAAAAAGAATATCCGAGTCCCTTTCAGAATTCAAGATAAAACTAAGAACTATATTTTTAAATAAAGTAATTCAGTGTAAAAAGCCTCCTGAGGGTATAAAAGGCAAGATAAAAGAGCAGGAAGAGGTCTTAAAAAAGATGAGAGAAGAATTTAGAGGAATACAAATAAAGGAAATTCCCCTCCTTGAGCATTCACCACGTGGTATTGAAGAATTGAAAGAGCTGTATAATAATTATCTTATATGAGGTATAAAGGAGATAGGGAAACTATAAGAAAGATAAAATTGGTTTTATCTACAATTGAAGAACCCACAACGGGACTTGATTTAATAACAGGTGAGTTTATTGATGAGATAGAGATTGATTTCACTCGAATAATAATTCATATGAAAGACCTTTATCCCATGGCATATCGACCCTTCAACCTATTTCTTGCATCCTATATAACAAACACCCTGGCAAAAAAGATAGTGGAATCCTTAAATAAAGCAGGTTTTACAGAGGTTCTTGTTGTGGGTGGAAAAAGAGAGGAGAAAACTTTATGACTCAGTCTCAAATTATAATTATCCTTGTTGTAATCGGAGGGGTAATAACCCTCCAATTTTTTCAAGGCAGAAAAATCAACCTTCTCTTAATGAAAAAATATGTTCAGGGTTTTGAAAAGAATTTGAGAATTAAAGACAAAACGTATGTCTGGATTGGAGGATACGCTGGCTTCAGAGCTCACTACGAATTAAATGATAGTGCTATTAAAAAATTAGAGTTAACCCTCACACTACTACCACGCCAAAGTCTTCTATATTTTCCAATATCACTCCTGACAAGAAAACACGATAGGCTTTATATAGTCTTAAGATCAAAGGTGCGGATAAACACAGATGTTCATATAATTAAAAAATATTACTATTTCCTTGGACCAGACATAGATGAAGCAAAAGAGCTTGAAAAAGGAGAAGTTGTATTGGGTGAGAGCAGGTTTCTAACTATGTACAAAAATCTGAAAGATCTTGATAAACTGATGGAACTTGCCAAAAAGACCTTCAACCCTTCTGGATTGAGACACATTGGTCTTGTTAAAAGTACAAATATTCTTTTTGCACTTATTAAACCAGATCCAGACGAAACTCCAAGGGAAGTTAAAAAGCTTGTAGAGAACTTCAAGAATATTGTAATTCATGTCTAAAATTGGAATTGTAACCCCAGGAGGAGATGCTCCTGGTATGAATGCATGTATAAGAGCTGTTGTAAGAACAGCAATACTTGAGGGTTTTGATGTTTTTGGAATAATGCGAGGATGGAAAGGGTTAATAGAGAATGAAATCATTAAACTCACCTCAAGAGACATGAGTGGAATAATAAACAAGGGTGGTACAATTTTAAAATCTCAAAGGTTTCCTGAATTTAAAGATAGAAAAATCAGGGAAACGGCTATTAAAAATCTAATAAATAGAGGTATAGAAAACCTCATTATTATTGGTGGGGAAGGCTCTCTTAACGCAGGATTAAGAATTTCTAGAGAAAGTGATATCAATGTAATTGGTATTCCGGCATCAATCGATAATGATGTGTATGGCACAGAGGAAACCATAGGTTTTGATACAGCAGTAAATACGGCCGTTGACGCTATTGACAAAATAAGAGACACAGCCACCTCTCATGAAAGAATTTTTATAATAGAAGTTATGGGAAGAAAACATGGCTTTATTGCCCTTGAGGTTGGCATAGCATCAGGTGCTGAAATAGTTCTTATTCCAGAGATACCATTTAATTTAAAAAAAGTAATTAATGTTCTTAAAAAAGGAATAGAGAAGGGTAAAAAATCATACATAATCGTTATGGCTGAGGGGGTAGGATCATCATATACGATTGGAGAGAAAATCTCCAGGCTTCTCCCTCATTCTGAAGTAAGGGTGACAGTTCTTGGATATATTCAGAGAGGTGGAAAACCTACATACTTTAGTAGAAAACTTGCTTCCATTTTTGGTTTCAATGCGGTAAAATTAATAGCAAGTAACAAGTCTAAAAATAAAATGATTACATGGAACAGGGGGGAAATTATGATAAAAGATTTAAGCGTTGTAGAGAAAGAAAAGAGGATAGATTTTGAATTTGAAGAAATAATAGAGATTCTATCCTCTTAAAGGAGGTGATTTAGTTGGAATTTAAGTACTT
Source organism: Caldisericota bacterium (assembly GCA_003648245.1). Next base: position 14,901 of record QMOO01000001.1, on the reverse strand, counting down.
AGGAAAAAATGTTCAGAGACCAGATGCAGTATCAAAAGTAACAGGTAAGGCGGTTTTTCTTGATGATATTAAACTACCTGAAATGCTTTATGCTGCTATACTAACTCCACCGTATGCTCACGCAAAGATTCTCTCCATTGATACATCTGAAGCAGAGAAATCTCCAGGTGTTGTTAAGGTAGTTACAGGGCAGGGGTGTAAAGTTGTTTATGGAGATTGCATAAGAGATCGTTACCCAATGGCAGTGGATAAAGTAAGATATATTGGAGAACCAGTAGCTGCAGTTATTGCAGAAAATCCCTATTATGCTAAACAGGCTGTAAAGAAGATAAAGGTTGAGTATGAGAAACTTCCAGTTTACACAGATGCACTAGAAGCTATGAAAGAGGATGCAGTTCTTATTCACGAAAAAAATGGAGAATACTGGCACCTACCAGCCTACAAACCAATACCAAAAACTAATGTAGCTATGCATTATGAGCTTAAGAAAGGGGATGTAGAGAAAGGATTTAAAGAAGCAGATGTGGTTGTAGAAGGAGAATTTATTTATCCCTTTGGTTCCTCAGCGGCAATAGAGCCACATGGTACGATTGCATGGTTTAAAGAGGATGGGACCATTGAAATCTGGTCTTCGTCTATCTGTCCTTTCATAATAAGAGAGGATATTGCAAGAACCTATGGAGTGCCTGTTTCTGATGTGAGAGTCCACATTCCGGAAATTGGAGGATGTTTTGGCTATAAATCTGATGTAATTATTGAACAGACAGTAGCCTATATAGCAAGTTTTGTACCAGGAAGACCTGTAAAGTGGGTTGCATCTCGTAAGGAAGACTTTACAAGCACTGTTATTGCACATGGTATGAGAATCAGAATGAAAATAGGAGCAAAGAAAGATGGTAAGCTTGTAGCAATGAAGGCTACAGTATATCACTCCACTGGTGCTTATGCTGATACAGGAGTAAATATTGCGCAGGGCGCTGCTCATTCTTCAACAGGACCTTATGAGGTTCCAAACTGTTATCTTGAAGCATACTCAGTTTACACAAACACACCACCTGTAGGCGCCTATAGAGCTTATGGTTATCAATATTCCCACTTTGCACTTGAAAGGCTCATGAGCATTCTGGCAAGAAAACTTAATATGGATGAGTTTGAGCTGAGAGAAAAGAACTATCTTGGTGAAGGAAAAGAGAATGCACTTGGAGAAAAAATGTGGAAGATGCACGGAGATGTTAAGAAGTGTACAGATGTTGTAAAAAAGGCTATATTTTCCAAACCAAAACCAAAGGAAGATGAAAGATACTTTTATGGAAGGGGATTTGCAGCTATAGTTAAAGGACCTAAAGGAGCACCAAATTCCTCCAAAGGTTGCTATATCAAATTCAACATAGATGGTAGTGTCTCAATTAACATGGGTGGTGCCGAGGTAGGACAGGGTTTAAGAACAGTAGTTAAACAAGTAACAGCAGAAGCTTTAAAAATTCCACCAGAAAAGGTGAGAGTATACACAGAAATAGACACCCAGTTTTCTCCATGGGAATGGCAAACCATTGGTTCCATGTTTACTGTACAGGGAGGAAGGGCCATAGTTAGAGCAGCAGAAAGACTCATTCAGAAGTTAAAACAAAATGCAGCATATGCTCTAAGATGTGACATAGATATGCTTGATTATGATGGTGAGTATGTATTTTTAAAATCAGATCCAAGCGTAAGGATCTCTGTACCTGAAATAGTCAGAGGATACATGCATGATGATGGAATAACAGTGGGAGAGGTTCTTCAAGCAACAGCTGATGCAAGACTCCCACGTTACTCACTTCCGGATCCTGAGACAGGTCAGGGAAATATGGGTGTTGATTATACCTTTGGTGCTCAGGGATGTGAGATAAGAATTGATAAAAAAACTGGAGAGATAATTGTAGACCATTTTGCATCTGCTTTTGATGTAGGTCAGGTGATAAATCCTGTTCAGATAAGAGGTCAGGTGGTTGGTGGCGTTATGATGGGAATTGGTGCAACACTCTATGAAGAGCTGAAATTTGATAAAGATGGAAGAATTATAAATCCTCATTTCAAAACTTATAGATTCCCTACAATAGAAGATACACCAAAGAAACAAACTGTTGAATTTGTTGAAACACCAGATGAAATAGGACCTTTCGGAGCAAGAGGAATAGGAGAGCACCCTGTTATAGGAGTTGCCCCAGCAATACTCAATGCAATATACGATGCTATAGGAGTAGACTTTTATCGTATTCCGATCACGCCAGACTTAATCAAAAAGGCCATTGAAGAGAAAAAGAAACAAAAAACAGAAGTTTCTTAATAGGAGGAATACAAATGGGAGAGAAGATTAACTTCACAGTAAATGGAAAACCTGTAAGTGTGGAGATAGAAGGATGGGAAAAACTTCTGGATATACTGAGAGATTACCTTAGTCTTACAGGTGCGAAAAGAGGTTGTGATGATGCCACATGCGGTGCATGTGTTGTAGTAGTAAATGGAGAGGCTGTAAAAAGTTGTATATACTCAGCCAAAAAACTGGAAGGGGCAGAGGTAATCACCATTGAAGGATTAACTGATGGTAAAAAACTCCACCCAATTCAACAGGCTCTTATAGACGCTGGTGCAGTTCAGTGCGGTTTCTGTAGTCCTGCTATTATACTGGAGCTTTATGCCCTGTTTAACAAAAACATAGATGCTACTGAGGAAGAGATACTTAAGGCTCTCAAAAATCACCTCTGTAGGTGTACTGGATATGAGACCATCCTTGAAGGAGCAAAACTTGCTCAAAAATATTTGAAGGAAGGGAAGGTATTTTAAATAATAAAAGGAGGTTCTTATGTATGATATAGTAATTAGAAACGCGAAAACAAGAAAACTTAAAGGTCTTGTTGACATTGGAATTCTTGACGGAAAAATCAAAACCATAAGAGAAAAGATTGATGAAAAGGGTTCTACAGAAATTGATGCAAAAGGAAAACTTGTAACTGAATCATTTGTAAATGCTCATCTTCACCTGTGTAAGGTTTATACCCTGATGATGATGACAGAAGAGGCTCTAAAGGATTATCATGGAGAAGATATGGGCAAAGCCATGACAGCCATAGAACTTGCAGCCAAGATAAAGGAAAAGTATGACGAAAAGTGGATACTTCCAAATGTAAGAAAGGCTCTTAGGATGGCAGCATTAAATGGTGTTACTCATATAAGAGCATTTGCTGATGTAGATAATAAAGCAAAACTTGAGGGAATAAAAGCACTTATTAAAGCAAGAGACGAGTTTAAAGGAATTGTTGATGTGGAAGTGGTAGCCTTTCCACAGGATGGAGTGGTAAGGGAACCTGGAGCCTATGAGCTTGTGAGAGAAGCAATGAAATTGGGTGCAGATGTAGTTGGTGGAATTCCATGGATTGAATTCACTGAGGAAGATGAACAGGAACATATTGACAAAATGTTTGAAATCGCTAAAGAATTTGATAAACCTGTATCTATGCTTGTAGATGATGCCGGTGATCCTGGATTAAGAACACTGGAAATGTTAGCCTTAAAAGCAATAAAAGAGGGGTGGGAAGGAAGGGTTCTTGCTCATCATGCAAGAGCAATGGCTTTATATCCAAAACCATACTTTATGAAACTCGTTGCCATTCTAAAGAAGGCAAAGATGGGTGTTATAAGCGATCCCCACACAGGACCTCTTCATGCAAGAGTTAAAGAAATGATAGAAGAGGGTGCTCTTGTAGCTCTTGGTCAGGATGATATATCAGATGCTTACTATCCTTACGGTAGAAATAACATGCTGGAAGTAGCGTTCCTTTCATCTCATATACTCTGGATGACAACCAGTGAAGATATGGAAAAACTCTATGATATGATAACAGTTGACGCTGCGGAAGCTATGGGGATTAAAAACTTTGGTTTAAAAGAAGGAAATGACGCACATCTCGTTGTTCTAAAAGAGGAGAATGTTCTTGAAGCCTTAAGAAACCATGATGAACCAGAATACATCATAAGTCATGGAAAGCTTGTAGATAAAGAAAAATTCAGAGGTTAGATTTTTAAAGACTGAATTTAAAAGGGAGGGCAAATGCCCTCCCTTTTTATTTTTACCTTTTTTCCTCCCCTCTTATTATCTCCTTAATTCTTGAAATCCTTGCGTGAGATTCTCTTTCCAGCTCATCAAGTTTATTTGTTATATACTTTATAGTCTCTTCAAGAGACGGTATCATTATGTATTCAAGGGCATTAACTCTCCTTCTTGTCTTTTCTATATCTCTTGATAGCTCCTCAAGTGCTTTAATCTTTTCTGCAAGAGAGATAAGTTTTGGTAAGAAGCTTATAAAACCTTGAATCCCAAAATCATATTCAGGTGTAGTTATGTTAACTGGATAGTCAAAGACTTTTCCTCTTATATCAAGTTTGAATTCTGGAACAACTACTCCCATTATATTTTTCTTCTCGTGCTTTAACCTTATATCTGCTCTTTTTTTGGATAAAAGCTTTATCGTTTCTTTCCCCATTTCACTTTCTGCAAGAGCAAAAAGACTTTCAATCCTTAAATACTCTCTATCAACAATTTCTGTATCTTCTCTAAACTCTTTAGCAGTTTTTATAAAATCTTTCATCATCCCTTCCAGCTTATCTTTCAGGAGTTTGTGACCTCTTCTTGCAATATTAAGCCTCCGCTTTAGGCGGAGGAGAACCATTCTATTAGGATTTGCTTTTATCTTCATCTACAAACCTCTTTAGATACTTTTCTATGTATTCTTCTCTTACTCTCTTAAGTTCAGGAATTGGGATCATGGATAGAAGCTTCCATCCTATATCCAGTGTTTCTTCAATAGTTCTGTTCTCATACTCACCCTGATTTATAAATTCTTTCTCAAATCTATTTGCAAACTTTACAAATATTCTATCAACAGGTGTTAATGCAGTCTCACCAAGAATTGTAGCAAGTTCTTCGGCATCTTTTCCTCTCGCATAGGCTGCATATAACTGATTCATAAGATCTGAATGGTCTTCCCTTGTTTTATCTTTTCCAATACCTTTATCTTTAAGTCTTGAAAGCGACGGTCTTACGTCAATTGGGGGATATATTCCTCTTTTATGAAGATCTCGTGAAAGAAATATCTGTCCCTCTGTTATGTATCCGGTAAGATCAGGTATCGGGTGGGTTTTATCATCTTCAGGCATTGTTACAACAGGGATTTGAGTTATAGATCCTTTCTTTCCTTTTATTCTTCCAGCTCTCTCGTATATCGTTGCAAGATCTGTATACATATATCCGGGATATCCTCTTCTTCCGGGAACTTCCTTTCTTGCAGCAGAAATTTCTCTTAATGCCTCACAGTAGTTTGTCATATCTGAAAGTATTACAAGTACGTGCATATCAAGGTCAAAGGCAAGATACTCTGCCACTGTAAGAGCTGTTCTTGGAAGAGATATTCTCTCAATTACCGGGTTATTTGCAAGATTTATAAAGAGCACTGCCTTTGTTATTGCACCTGTTCTCTTTAAATCAGTTATGAAGAAATTTGCCTCTTCAAAGGTGATACCCATAGCAGCAAAAACCACTGCAAATTTTTCTCCTGTCTTAAGTACTTTAGACTGCCTTGCAATTTGAGCAGCAAGATGAGGATGTGGAAGCCCTGCTCCAGAAAATATCGGCAGTTTTTGTCCTCTTACCAGAGTGTTAAGACCATCAATGGCTGACACACCTGTTTGAATAAACTCGTTTGGATAGTCTCTTGCATATGGATTTATAGGATTTCCATTTATATCTCTCATGTCCTCTGGAATAATGTCAGGTCCTCCATCTATAGGTTCACCGAATCCATTAAATATTCTCCCAAGAATATCTTTTGATACAGGAACTTCAAGTCCTCTTCCAGTGAACTTAACTCTACATTCTTTTGGGTTAAGTCCATAGGATGGTTCAAATAGCTGCAAAAGTGCTCTGTTTTCTTCAGCAACAAGAACTTTTCCTCTTCTTTCTTCACCGGAAGGAAGTGTTATTTCTACAAGTTCCCCATACTTTACTCCACTAATGTCCTGAACCACCATTAGAGGTCCTGCTATTTCACTTGTGGTAAGATACTCTTTAGCCATTAACAACCTCCTTCTCTTCAGTTAGAGATCTGAAACTCTCCTCAACTTTTTCAATCAATTTATCAAATCTTTCATCCATCTCTTCCTCAGGTATATATTTTGCTCTGGCTATATCCACTCTTACAGGAAGCTCAATAATGCTGTCCAATTCTACACCTTTCTGTAGAGCCTCTACACTTTTGTCATAGAAAAACAGGATAAGTTTAAGCATTAAGTATTGTTTCTTTAATGAAGAGTATGTATCGACTTCATGATAAGCATTCTGGTGAAGAAAATCTTCTCTTATGGATTTTGCTCCTTCAAGGACAAGTCTATCTTTCGCTGATAAAGCATCTATTCCCACAAGTCTAACAATCTCCTCGAGTTCAGCTTCCCTTTCCAGTAATTCCATTGCTTTTTCTCTTAAAGGAGGGAACTCTTTATCCACCTTTTCTTCATAGTGTGGATCAAGGTCCTTTGTGTAAAGTGAATAACTCGTTAGCCAATTTATTGCAGGAAAATGTCTTCTTGATGCAAGTGTATCATCAAGTCCCCAGAATACCTTTACAACTCTCAATGTGGATTGGACTACAGGGTCTGAAAGATCGCCACCAGGAGGTGAAACTGCACCAATTACAGATAAGGATGAAATTCTATCATCTTTTCCAAGATTAACAACTCTTCCGGCTCTCTCATAGAATTGTGCAATTCTTGAAGCAAGGTATGCAGGGTATCCCTCCTCACCAGGCATTTCCTCAAGTCTTCCTGATATTTCTCTCATTGCTTCTGCCCAACGAGAAGTAGAATCTGCCATGAGTGCAACATTATAACCCATATCTCTAAAATATTCAGCAAGGGTTATGCCTGTAAATACTGATGCTTCTCTTGCAGCAACAGGCATATTTGATGTATTAGCTATAAGGATTGTTCTCTCCATAAGAGGACGTCCTGTCCTTGGGTCCCTAAGTTCAGGAAACTCAATAAGCACCTCTGTCATCTCGTTCCCTCTCTCACCACACCCAACATATACAACTATCTCTGCATCGGCCCACTTGGATAACTGATGCTGAGTAACAGTTTTACCAGAACCAAAAGGACCAGGGATGCACGCTGTTCCCCCCTTAGCTATAGGAAAGAATGTATCAATAACTCTTTGCCCTGTTACAAGAGGAATATCAGGTGGAAGCTTCTTTTTAACAGGTCTTGGGATTCTTACAGACCATTTTGTAAGCATTGATATCTCTTTTTTACCATCTTCAGTTTTTAGGACGATTACTGTATCTTCAATTTTTTTCTTTCCTGAAAAAACTTTCTCTACTTTCCCACTCACCCCAGGGGGAACAAGTATCTTGTGAACAATAATTTCTGTTTCCTTGACTGTGCCTAATACATCTCCTTCTACCACCTCATCTCCTTCTTTTACAAGCGGCTCAAACTCCCATTCTTTATCTCTTGGAAGAGCTTTCTCTTTAACTCCTCTAACAATAAATGGTCCATGTCTGAGATTTATAACACTTAAAGGTCTCTGAACACCATCAAAGATAGCTCCAATAAGACCCGGTCCTAATTCCACAGAAAGAGGTGCTCCTGTAGGGACAACTGGATCTCCAGGACCAACACCTTCTGTCTCCTCATAAACCTGAATAAACACCATTCCACTCTTTATCTGAATTACTTCTCCAAGCAGTCCCTGCTCTCCAGCAAGGACCACTTCATACATTTTTACACCTTCAAGTCCCTTAGCAACAACCAAAGGGCCTGCTACTTTAATTATTCTTCCTTTCTTCATTCTTCTTCTCCCTTTTTAAGGATATCCACTCCAACTGCTTTCTCTATCATCCTTCTTATATATTTAAAACTTACTTCCTCTCTTCTTCCCTTTGTGGGAAGAAATATGACTACCGGAAGGAATTCCTTTCTCATCTCAAGGTATACAGGTAAAATTCTATCCTTTAGATCCTCAGAAACTATAATAAGAGAATAGAGATTTTTCCTATAGGCATCCTGAAAGGATTCTTCTATATTTTCATCAATGAAAGCGTCTATCCCAAGACCCTTAAGTATCAAACCTATTGATTCATCACCAAAAAAACATATTTTATCCATTTATGTTTCTCAACCTCCGAATAACCATGCTCTCTGGGAGATTATATTTTATCCCGATATAAACTGTTCTTAAATTTTTATACTCCATAAGTTTTAAGTTCATATAGGCAAAAGGAAGAGAGGGGCCAAAACCAACGCCTTGAGCTTTCTTCAAATATTTTATTAGATACTCGTCCTTTATCTTTCCTAAAGAGAGAAGCATATCTTCCATTTTTCTTTCAACCTGAAAGGATGGATACTTTCTAAGAGAGAAATCAATAAAGGATTCTAATGACGATTTTTCAAAAGAATCAAAGGTTGAAGGTTTTATTGTCCCATGTGGAATATAGTAAAAATCTGATTCCTTCAAAGCTTTATGTCTTATAAAGTTTACAATATTTGTAAGATCTACCTTGATTTCAAGAAATCTCTTCAAAAACTCATCTCTCTCTGCAAATTCCAGTTCTCTTTCCACTTCCTTTCTTATAAGAAAGATTTCTGTCTTTTTCTCATCCTGGATGTACTTCTTTAACTCTTTTAGAATAAGTTTTATATCTTCAGGTAGTTTTCCTACACCTTTATAAATGTAATTTCTTATTTCACTTATCGATATATCTGCGGTAGTTAATGTAAGCTCTTTTTCACTCAACACACCTCTTATGGAGAGAAAAAGAGTAGAAGTGTGGAAGTAGCTAAAAATAAAATCCTCAGGTGATTTGGTCTTTATTAGGTTCAAATTCTTTCGCCAGTCATAGTTTATTATTTCGTTAAAATCTTTATACTCCTCCCCCATCTCATATATTCTTCTTAGATTTGAAACAAATTCATCAAGCGTATTGGAAAGAAAATTCTTCATTACCTCAATCTTTAAAATCTTGCTCATTAGAACCACTGATTTTCCTGAAAGGTAGTTCCAGCCTTTTAAATTCACTTCTCTTCCTCTAAAAATAGAATTTTCTGTAATTCAACCAGAAGTTCTTTCCATTTCTCTTCTAACTTTCTTAAAGGAGAAATGACTACAACAAAACCATCTCCTACAACTTTAGTTTCGTTGCCAATTTCAAATTTAAGTTCCTCTTGTCCCAATTTTTTCTCTACAGTTTCTCTTATTTTTCTTTTAAATTCCTCATCAAAAAGACTTTTAAAATCTTTTCCTATAACTATCTTCTCTCTACCAGTTTCAGAGCTTATCTCTATCTCCTTTAAAAAGAATTCCTTCAGCGTTTCTTCGTTCTCCTGCTTTAGCTTTTCCTTGGCATACTCTTTAAAGTCTTTAAGAATTTCATTCTTTTTCTTAAGTATTAGAGCTTCCACTTCTTTTTCAATTTCACTCTTGTTTTTCTCTTTCAAAGAAGAAAGCTCCTTTGCTTTTATTTTATTCCACTTCTCTTCAATCTGTTCTAATTCTTCCTTTGTTTCCTTTTCAATTAGCTCTATCTCCTTTTGAGATGAAAGAAGGATCTTTTTTATCTCCTCTTCTGTTTCTTTCCTTATTTCTTCAACTATTCTTTCTATTTTCATAGTCCTGCAGTTACTATATTTGTTATAAGGATTGAAGCTATAAGAGCAAGAACTGCATAAATTTCAACAAGGCTCGGGAGAATTATTGCTCTACCCGCCTCCTCTTCCCTTTCAGCAACAAGATTGATGCTTCCTGCAGATACCTTACCCTGATGTATTGCTGAGAATAGCTGAACAATACCCATTACAAAACCAATGGTAAAGAGTTGAAGTCCAAGGCTGTAGGAAATCTGAGGGATTCCAGAAAATAGTCTCAATCTCGTCATAATCCAGAAGAATTCTATAAAACCGTAGAAACCCTGTGTACCAGGAAGTGCCATTATAACAAATAATTTCCCGTAAAGTTCTGGTTTTTCTGATAAAACCCCGGTAGCCTGGGTAGTTGAAATACCTACACCAATGGCCGAACCTATGCCACCAAGGGAAATCGCTGCCATCATTCCCATAATTGCAAATACTAAACCTAACATGTTTTCCATTCTACCACTCCTTTCTTAATCAATCTTTTTAAGAATAATTTTTTCACTTGAAAACTTAAATGGTTTAAACCTTTTTCCTCCATTCTCATAAAATCTACCAAAGAATTCTAAGAATATAAGTCTTGTTGGGTGAACAAAAGCTCCAAGAATCCCCATAAAGAAATTTAATCCATGTCCTGCAAGGAGTATCAAAGGTGCAAGAATAAAGAGCATAATTCCCTTACCAAACATTCTCGCCATTGTATTCATAATGATGCCAAGAACTGTAGTTGAAAAACCAAGAGCAAGCAGTCTCGAATAGGACAGAATATCTGCAAGAGCTGCAGAGAAACCATAGCTACTAACTATACCGTAAAGAGATACAACTCCACCAATAACCTTTCCAAATATTGATTTTGATTCTCTCCCTCCCGTTAGAACAATTATGATAACTCCGCCTATTATCATGAACTTACCTACATTTAAAAGAGCGGGTGATTTGAATGTAGAACCAAGGATATAAACCCCAATTCCAGAGAGAGCTGAAATCCACGAGAACTGATCAAAGATTGCATCGAGTAACTTACCATGTCTTATATTGTTTAAACCTTTCAAGAAAATCCCAAATAGCTGACTTATGAATCCTACTGCCAGAGCAAATATAAGCATCTTTAAAAGACCATTTTCGTCTCCTATTATGTCGATTACTGCAAGTTGAGGGAAGGAGAGGAGATCACCAGCCCATGAATTTGTAAGAACTCCAACTATTATGGAGAAAAAACCAAGAATCATAAAGAAGTAGAAGAAACCTCTATCCTTTTCGTGAATCTTAAATAACTTTATGAAAAGATAGGAGCCCAAAAGTAGAAGAGAACCATAAATTACATCTCCAAAGCACAAAGAAAAGAAGAGGATAAACAGTGGAGTAAAGTATGGTGTTGGATCGAAATCATGGTACTTTGGAAATCCATACATACCAGTTAACAGCTCAAACGGTTTTATGAATTTTGGATTTCTTAGAGCAACAGGAACTTCTTCCAGATTTTTAGGTTCATGAAATTCAACGATCACATCTTTAAACCTTTCTTCAACCCTATCTCTAAAATCTCTAATGTCCCTTTCCTTTATCCAACCTCTTATAAATACAAAGAATTTTGACTCTATGAGCCTCTGTTTAATCTCTTCCTCTCTCCTTTTGTCAAGGTAGTACTCCCTTAAAATTATGATGTTTTTAAGATTTTTTGCCTCTTTTCTTTTCTTCTCTATAATCCTTTCTCTATCCTTTACAAGCTTTTCTAAGTCTTTATTGATGTTTTCTATTACATCTTTGATCTTTCCAGTAAGACCTGATACATCCAGAGGTGAAAACTCTATCTTTCTTAGAAACTCCTCCACCTCCCTATCATCTCTTTTATAACCAAGGAATAAAAATACTTTATTTCTATGAGAGCTTACGATCTTTACTATGAGTTTTTCCTTCATTCTGTCGAGAGTTAGAAGATACTTTTTCTCCAGACTTCCCAACACAAGCTTTATGGTTTTAAGTTTATCTAAGTTTTCAAGTTCAAGCTCAAAGCTTGAGTATGGAAGTAAGGATGTAAGAAGCTTCTTAATATTTTTTATCCTGTCAAGTATCCTTTCCTCCTCTTTTATGTAATCCAATACTCTATTGTATACACTTTTGTAGTCAAACTCTTTTACAATCTTATTAAACTCTTCCTCTTTAAGTTCAATTCTTTCAGGTATAAAGCTCTTTATAAGGCTTTTCTTCTCTCCAAATTTCTCCAGTTCATTTATAATGGTTTCCAGTTCTGATATCTCTTTATCAAACTTTGAGACATTTACATCCCTGAATACAGAAAGACCATTTATATCCCTTACAGAATCAATGTGGAGTTTTCCTTCTTTTTTGAGAAAATCAAAAAAGAAGGGGAAATCTCTCTTTAAAGAAAAGAGATACACCTCTTTAATCTTCTCTATAGCCATTTTCTAAAAGTACCTTTCTTATAACAAAATTAAGTGCCTCTCTGTATCTTTTTTTTGCTTTCTTCTCTATTAATTCTGACTCTTTTATTGCTTTTTTTATGACTTCTTCTCTCTTCAACCTGAATTCCTCTTCCAGCTTCCTCTTCTCTTCTTCAAGTGCCTTCTTTAACTTAAGCTTTTTCTCCTCCAGTATCTTTTCCCGTTCCAATAACTTTTCTTTCTTTTCTTTCTCTGCTTTCCTTTTAGCTTCTTGTATCTTCTTTTCTGCTAGTTCCTCTTCTTTCCTTATCTTATTAAAAATTTCTACCTCTTGAGACATGCTATCCTCCAATAAACTTTAATTTTTTCCCGTCTATCTCAAATACCCTCGGCACATTACCTATTATATCACCGTCTGCCTGTATATAGAGGTTCTCTTTAGACTCTATCTCCACTCTCTTTGCCTTCATAGGCTCTACTTTTTCATGTTTGATATGCTTGCCACCCATATAAACCCCAGGAAAATTCCATAAAAGCGTGAGCTTACTCATCTTATGAAAGATTATAACATCGAGAAGTCCATCATTTATCTTTGAATAGGGAGATATCATCATCCCTCCTCCATAAAAAGGACCGTTTGCTACAACAACAAAGAAGACAGGGATCTCTCTTATAACATTATCAATCTTGATTACAATTTCGGGAAGTTTCCATGATACAATGGTGGTAAATAAAGATATCATATAAGACAAAGTGCCAAAACCTCTATAAGTAGTATTTGCGTTTTTTGCTACCTCAGCATCAAACCCCACTCCGCATACGTTTATAAATCTATCCTTATCTATCCTGGGATGATCTACCTCAATAATTTTCTCTCCTTTAAGAATTAGATCAAGCGCTTCCATGGGGTCCTTTGGTATATTTAAACTTCTTGGGAAATCTCTGCCTCTTCCAGCTGGAATAGTGCCTATTATTACATCCTCTCTTTCAACACCTCTTGCTACCTCTGAAATTGTGCCATCTCCGCCCACTGAAACTATATTTTTATATCCCGATGAAACCGCTTCTTTTGCAATCTTTATTGCATGTCCTGGATACTTTGTAATAGCATAGTCAAATTTAATACCCCTTTCTTTAAGTATCTCTTTAATCCTTCTCCAAACAAGAAAGCCTTTCCCCAGTCCTGCAACAGGATTAACAACAAAAAAAAACTTCATTTCACCACCTTTATGAGAATTTTATCATATAATCCCTGGATTACTGCCCCTTCTTCTTCAAGTCTTAATATATAATCAATTGTATCCTCTGTAATCCTTTCTCCAGGAACAAGAATAGGAAGTCCAGGTGGATAGGAAGATACAATATTTCCAGCAACTCTTCCTTTGGATTCCTTGATGGGAATAAGCTCTTTTGGTTTTAAAAAAGCCTCCTTTGGGGTTAAGTCCATTTCTGGAATACCTGGGGACTCCAGCTGTCTTTCCTTCGGTTTCCTTCTCATCTTTGATATATCCCTTAAAGCACCAAGAAGTCTCTGAATCTCATCGTCTGTTACGCCTGGTGTCATAAATAGGAGAATGTTTGATGAATCTGAAAGTTCAATCTCTATGTTGTATTTTTTATTTAAAATCTCCTCAACTTCAAAACCTGTTATTCCTATACTTTTTGTATTTACTGTAACCTTTGTAGGATCAAGATCAAATATACCATCTTCCAGTATTTCTACACCAAAGGAATAGAGTCCTTCAATTTTATTTATTTCCTCTCTTAAAAAATTTGCCTTATCGATTACTTTATCCCAGAGTTTCTCTCCATCAGTCTCCATTTGATATCTCACAATATCAAGAGAAGCCATGAAAAGATACGAGGGAGAAGATGATTGAAAAAATGCAAGTGAATCACGCACTCTATCCATATCAATGTTTTTCTTAAAGACATGAAGGAAAGATGTCTGGGTAAGAGATGGCAGGGTTTTGTGCGCAGACTGTACAATCATATCAAAACTAAACTTTATTCCTGTTTCTGGTAAAGTTGAGTTAAAGGGAAAATGAGCGCCATGTGCCTCATCCAATAAAAGAATTGAATTGTATCTTCTTCCCACCTTGACAAGAGACGGCAAATCTTCACACATGCCAAAATAGTTTGGAGAAGTTAAAAACACAACTTTAGAATCTCCCTTTTTTAACTTCTTCTCAAGCTCTTCTGGAGTTATTCCCCAGGGAATCTCAAGGTATGGATGAATTTCTGGTTGAATGTATTCTGGTATAAGATCCAGAATTGCAAGCCCCCCTATTATGGATCTATGTGAATTTCTCTGAATTATCACCTTATCTCCTGGTGAGAGAGTAGAAGCAAGCATAACAAGATTACCCACGGTGCTTCCATTTATAAGAAAAAATGTGTAATCAACTTTAAAGAGATTTGCTGCAAGCTCCTGAGCATGTTTTATTACTCCTTCTGCCTTATGAAGATAATCCATACCTTCAACTTCTGTAATATCTGCAAGTAAAACTTTCTCTCCAAGTAAATCGAGAAGAAACGGATGTGCTCCTCTTCCTCTATGGTGACCTGGCATATGAAAACACGCTCTCTTTTTAGCAATATAATTCTTTAATGCAAAATAAATAGGTGGATTTCTCATTAACCTCCTGGTCGGGATAGCGGGATTCGAACCCGCGACCTCTTGGTCCCGAACCAAGCGCCCTACCAAGCTGGGCCATATCCCGGGATAGAAATTAAGTGGTCGGGGCGACAGGACTTGAACCTGCGACCCCCAGCACCCCATGCT